>CAZUKT010000017.1:13779-16215 GCA_964620975.1 uncultured Rubrivivax sp.
GGCCGGCAACGACCTCATCGGCATCGACGCCGCAGCCGGCGGCAGCCTGAGCAACGCGGTGGGTGGCGTGATGAACCTGACCACCACGTCCCCCACGGTGCTGAACACGCTGTCGGGCAGCAGCACCTTCAACAACGCCGGCACCTTGAACCAGCCGGTGGCCACGGCGCACACGATCAACGCCGCCAACATCGTCAACACCGGCACCATCGACGTCAGCGTCGGCGATCTGACCGTGAATGGCAGCTTCAGCCAGAGCGGCACCATCCACACGTCCACGGGCACCACCTTCCTGACCAGCGCTGCCCTCACCAACAGCGTGGGCGGCACGTTGCAGGGCACCGGCACCATCAACGTGGCCAGCGGCACGGGCACGCTCACCAACCTGGGCACGCTGGTGCCCGGGTCGGCCGGCACGCCCGGCACGCTCAGCGTCACCGGCAACCTGGCCCTGTCCACGGGCACTGTGGTGGCAGAACTCGGCGGCACCACGCCTGGGCAGTCGGACAAGATTGCCGTCAGTGGCAACGTCAACATGGGCGGCACCTTCAACGTCAGCTTGCTCGGCGGCTACAACCCGGCCGATGGCGACTTCATCCCCGTGTTGACCCACGGCGGCAGCGCGGTGGGCACGTTTGGTCTGCCCACGCTGCCCGGCGGTTTCACGCTGGGCTACAACCTGGCAGCGGGTGAAAGCGCACGGCTGATCTTTGCCAGCAACGGCGCACGTGTCTTCACCAACGCCGCCGGCAACCTGGACTGGGCCACACCGGCCAACTGGGGCGGCTCGCTGCCCGGCGCGGGGGACTCGGCGCTCATCAGTTCGGGCTTTGCCGTGCAGCACGCCAGCGGCACCGACACCGTCGCATCGCTCACGGTCAACGCCGCCAATTCGGTCAACGTGTCGGGCGGCTCGCTCAGTGTCACCGGCGACACGCTGCTGGGCGGCGGCTTCATCGTGTCCGGCAGCGGCGCGGCCACGCTGGGCGGCAACGTCACCGGCGGCGGCACGGCGGTGGTCAGCGGTGGCTCACTCACGCTCAACGGCGCGGCGGGTTTTGGCGGCTTGAGCCTCACGGGCGGCGTGTTGGGCGGCACCGGCAGCCTCACGGTCAACGGCAGCTTTGCGCGCAGCGGCGGGGCCGCCATCGGCAGCGGTTTTTCCAGCATCAGCCTCACGCAGACCACAGGCAACCTGACACCGGGTGCGCTGTCGGCGGGCAGCATTTCACTGGCCACGCAAGACGTGGCGTCCACGCTCGTTGTCGACGCGCCCGTGGTGGCGGGCAGCAGCGTGCAACTGGCCGGCAGCGGCGGCGTGCGGCTGCTCAGCGGTGCGCTGCTCAGTAGCGCGCTGGCCGGTGATGCTGTGGTCATAGACGCGGGCAGCGGGCCCTTTGACAACCAGGCCGGTGCGGGTGCCATCAGCGCGGCCAACGGCCGCTGGCTGGTGTATTCAGCCAACCCCGCCAGCGACACGGTGGGCGGGCTGCCGGCGGCCTTCCGCCAGCTGAATGCGCCCTTTGCCACCACACCGCTGGCTGCGGGCAACGGCTTGTTGTATGGCCAGGCCGGCACCCTCACGGCCAGCTTGCAAGGCAGTGTCAGCAAGGCCTACGACCGCAACACGGCGGCCACCTTGGCGCCGGCCAACTACACGGTGAGCGGCGCCTTGGCCACCGACCAGGTGGTGCTGAACAACCCCGCTGCCGGCCTGTACACCACGGGCGGCACGGCGGCCACGCCGCAGGGCGCGGGTACCGGCAAGACGGTGCAGGTGGCCGGCGTCACGGCCACCGTGACCGACATCGCCACCGGCATACCGGTGTTCGGCTACCAGTTTGACGGCACGGCTGCTGGCACGGTGGGCAGCATCACACCCCTGACACTGGTGCCCGTGGGCACTGTGGTGGCCAGCAAGGTGTATGACGCCACCACGGTGGCCACGGTCAGCAATGTGGGCAGCGTGTCGCCGCTGGTGGGTGACGTGGTGGGCCTCACAGCCACCGGCGCCAGTTTTGCCGACAAGAACGTGGGCACGGGCAAGCCGGTCACGCTCAGTGGCCTGGCGCTCACAGGGGGCGATGCGGCCAACTATCTGCTGCAAGCGCCTGGGGCGATCACGGCCGACATCACCGCGCTGAATCTGGCGGTTAGCGGCCTGGCCGCCAACAACAAGGTCTACGACAGCACCTTGGCCGCCACGCTGGCTGGCACGGCGGCCATATCGCCGCTGGGTGCTGACGTGGTGTCGCTGCAAGGCACGGCAGCGGGTGCGTTTGCCGACAAGAACGTCGGCACGGCCAAGCCGGTGGCAGTGTCGGGCTTGTCCATCACGGGTGCTGACGCCGGCAACTACACGCTGCAAGCGCCGGCCGCCCTCACGGCCGACATCACGGCATTGAACCTGGCGGTGACCGGCCTCACGGCCAACAA
>CAZUKT010000017.1:16315-21613 GCA_964620975.1 uncultured Rubrivivax sp.
CAACAAGGTCTACGACAGCACCTTGGCCGCCACGCTGGCTGGCACGGCGGCCATAGCGCCGCTGGGTGCTGACGTGGTGTCGCTGCAAGGCACGGCAGCGGGTCTGTTTGCCGACAAGAACGTGGGCACGGCCAAGCCGGTGGCAGTGGCTGGCCTGTCCATCACGGGCGCCGACGCGGCCAACTACACGCTGCGCACGCCGTCGGCGCTGCAGGCCAGCATCACGCCTGCACCGCTGGCCGTGACCGGCGTGTCTGCCCAGGACAAGACCTACGACACATCCACGGCCGCCGCGCTGGCTGGCACCGCTGCGGTGGTGCCGCTGGGGCGCGACGCGCTGCTGCTGGGCGGCACACCCGATGCACGTTTTGCCGACAAGAACGTGGGTGCGGCCAAGGCGGTCAGTGTCAGCGGCTACAGCCTCAGCGGGGCCGACGCCGGCAACTACACGCTGCTGCAACCCGTGGGCCTGGCCGCCAACATCACCGCCGCCTCCTTGGGCCTGGTGGGCTTGCAGGCTGCCGACAAGGTGTACGACGGCAACACCACGGCCACGGCCACCGCCACGCTGGGCGGCGTGCTGGGCGCCGACCAGGTGAGCCTGGCCTTGCTGGCCGTGTTTGCCGATGCCGGTGCGGCCAACGGCAAGGCCGTCAGCGTGACGGCGCAGGTCACGGGCGCGGACGCCGCCAACTACAGCCTGGCCGGCAACCCGTTTGCCAGCACCGCCAGCATCACGCCGGCCACGCTGCGTTTTGTGGCGGACCCGCTCAGTTTGGTGGCCGGTACCGTGTTGCCGGTGCTGACGGGCTCGGTGGCCGGTTTCGTGGCCAGTGAAACCCTGGCCACGGCCACCACCGGCACCTTGCAGTGGGCCACGCTGGCCACGGCCACCAGCCCGGCAGGCAGCTACGCCGTGCAGGGCGGTGGGCTGGCTGCAGCCAACTACCGTTTTGAGCAAGACCTGGCCAATGCCACGGCGCTGACGCTGACGGCGGCCACCACCAACGACGCGGCCACCAACGCCACCAGCACCAGCATTGCGGGCTCGTTGGCGGCGGTGTCCATCGTGGTGCAGACATCCACGCCGTCATCGGGCCGCGTGCTTGACGTGGTGCAGGCGCTTGCCACCACGACCGAGCCGGCCGCCGACCCCGCCGCCGCGCCTGCCAGTGACGGCAGCAGCCCCCCGGCCACGGCGGCTGCAGCGGCTGCACCCACCGTGCCGGCCGCCACCGGCTATGTGTACCGCGCCATGAACTTCTCGCTGATGTCGCGTGAAGAAATCCAGGGCCTGCTGGCCGCACGTGCGGGCTTCAAGCAAAAGGTGTTGTCCAGCACCATCGACAAGCTGGAACAAGACCCTTCGCTGGCCGACGTGCGGGGCTGCGCCAATGAAGCCGAGATGGCCAGCGGCAACTGCCTCATCACCGAGGCCCTGAAGACCGAGATCCAGGCCAAGGCGGCGCGGGCCACCGTCAAGCCGGCGCCGCGCAGCAAGCGCAAGCTCAAGCAGGTCACCCTGCCCAACATTGAACGCAAGCTGGCGCTGCTCATTGGCATCAACAAGTACAACGACAAGCGCATCCCCGAACTGGCGGGTGCCGTGCCCGACACGCAGGCCGTGAAAGCGGTGCTGGAAAGCCGCATGGGCTATGAAGCCACGGTGGTGCCCGACGCCAGCCGCGAGGCCATCATCCGCGCCTTCAACAAGCTCGCGCTCGAAGCCGACGGCAACGACTCGGTCATCATCTACTACGCCGGCCACGGCGTGGTGCTGCCGGTAGAAGGCGGCAGCAAGGGCGGCGGCAACGGCTTCTGGCTGCCGTCGGACAGCGACGCCGAAACGCCGCAAAGCTGGATCTCCAACGCCGACATCGCGCGCCTGGTCAGCCTGGTGGGCTCGCGCCAGCTGATGCTGGTGTCCGACAGTTGTTATTCGGGCAACCTGGCCGGCAGTGAAAAGGTGCAGGTTGATGGCAAGGCCGAAGCGGCCGACCTGCTGAGCCGGCGCGCGGCGGTGGTGATGTCCAGCGGTGGCGACGAACCCGTGGCCGACGAAGGCCGCAACGGGCATTCGGTATTTGCCTGGCACCTGATGCAGTCACTGAACGAAGTCACCAACTGGCAGACCGGCAGCAGCCTCTTCGGGCGCGTGCAGGCGGCCGTGCGCAAAGACTTTCCGCAGACACCGCAGTACGGCGCGGCGCGCAGTGCAGGGCACCAGGGCAACACCGACTACCTGTTTGAGCGGCGTGAATTTGACGGCAGCGCCACGCCGTAGCGCGCAAGGCCCCGCTGCCGCTGGCGGGAGCGGGGCCTACACGGTCAGGCCGCGCGTGCGGGCCGGTTGATGAGCCAGGTGCCGGCGCACACGGCCGCCAGCGCAAGGCCAATGCGCAGCGTAAACGGCTCGCCCAGCAAGCCCACGCCCGCCAGCAGGCCGAACACCGGGGTCAGCAGTGTGAAGGCGGCCACGCGCGTGGCTGGGTAGTGGCGCATCAGCCAGTACCAGACCAGGTAGCTGGCAAAGGTCACCACCCCCACCTGAAACGCCAGGTGGAACCAGGTCTGCGCCGTCAGTGCCGCCAGCGCCGGCCAAGCCTCGTGGCCGATGGCCGACGCGGCCGTCAGCGCCACACCCGACACCGCGAGCTGGTAGAGCAGCGTCTTTTCGGGCAAGGCATTGCTCAGGCGGCTGCCCCGCAGCACCAGCGTCGTCAGGCCCCACAGCACCGCAGCGGCAATGCCCAGCGCGTCACCCACCCACTGGCGCGGGCCCACGGCCGGTGCCACAAAACCTTCGGCAAAGGCCCACACCACACCGCTGAAGGCCAACACCACGCCTGCAAGCTGCGTGGTGCGCAGCTTTTCGTGCCGCGATATGAAGGGCATGCCCAAGGCCACCACAAATGGCGACATGTACAAGAACACCACCATGCGTGACGCCGACGTGTACTGCAGGCCCACAAAGTAAAGCCCGAACTCGGCCGCAAACAGCAGCCCCGCCAACACGCCTGCGGGCCCCGTGCCGTCGGCACCCAGCACACGCAGGCCGCGCCAGCGCGCCCACAGCAGCAGCAGCACGGCCGCACCCAGCGAGCGCAGCCCCGCCTGCAACAGCGGTGGCATCTGCAGCAGCGCGAGCTTGACGCTCACCTGGTTCAGCCCCCAGAGGGCGCAGCAGCCCACGAGCAGCAGCACGGCCAGGGTGTCGAGATGGGCCTTTCGATCGTCGGTCATGGCCCTGATTCTGGCCGCCGCGTGGCCAGCGCCACAGACGCGCAAAGCAGCCCGGCCAGCGCGCCGGTGGCGTGCGCCAGCGGCACCACGGCAATGTCCCATTCGGCGCTGTGCTGCAGCGCAGGGCCCCAGGGCGTTTCCGTGGCGAGCTTGATGACCAAGCCCAGCATCACCGACGCGCCAATCGCCCGCCACGCACCGCGCGCCGTTGCCAGCAGCCACAGACTGACCACTGCCACGCCGCCGTGCAGCACGCCCGACAAGCCGCCGTAATGCGCCAGCTCGGGCCTGAGCAGCAGCCCCAGTTGGGTCAGCGGCCACGCCGCCGCGTAGGCCAGCGTGGCACGCAGCGGCATGCGGCCAGCCCAGCCGTAGGCGGCCACCACCGCGCCGGCGAGCAGGTTGCTGCCCAGGTGCAGCGGGCTCCAGTGCACCCACACGGCGCTGAACAGGCGCCAGGGCTCGGCCCAGGCCAGGTTGGGTTGAAAGTCCAGCCACGGCGTGGGCAGCCACCACGCCACCAATGCGCCGGCGCCCAGCATCGTGCTCAACACCAGCCACGCACGGCCCGGCGGCACCCAGGCCACGCTGTGGGCCACTGCCGTCAAGCGAACACGGCCCGCCACACGGCCAGCACGGCGTCACGCTGGGGGGCGTAACGCTCGGGCTCAAACTGCGTGGCTTGTTCGTCCAGCCGCGCGCCGTGTTGCGCACGGCGCAGTTCGCGGTAGGCGTCGGCACCGGCCGTGCCCACGCCGGGTGGCAACAGGCCGGCGGCTTCAGCGCGCTGCAGCAGCGCGATGTTGCCCTTGTTGTCTTGCAGCGCGGGGTGCGCGCCGCTGTGTGCCAGCACCAGGTACTGCACGGCAAACTCCACGTCCATCATGCCGCCGGCACTGTGTTTGACGTCAAAGCGGCCGGCGCGCACGGGGCGTGCCTCACGCACCTTTTCGCGCATGGCGCGTATCTCTTCGCGCAGCGCGGCATGGTCGCGCGGCGCCGTCAGCACCGCACGGCGCGTGGCTTCAAAACGTGCCTCCACGCTGGGCGCGCCGGCGGCAAAACGTGCACGCGTCAGGGCCTGGTGCTCCCAGGTCCACGCCGTGTTGCTGCCGCGGCCGGCCTGGTAACGCTCAAACGATTCGATGCTGGTGACGAGCAGGCCCGAATTGCCGTTGGGACGCAGCGCGGTGTCGATGTCAAACAACTCGCCGGCCGAGGTGCGCAGCGTGAGCCAGGTGATGAGCTTGCGCACAAAGGCGGCGTAAACCTCTTGCGCACGTTGTTTGTCGTCTTCGTCGCTGTCGTCGTAGACAAACACCACGTCCAGGTCGCCGCCATAGCCCAGTTCCTTGCCACCGAGCTTGCCGTAGGCGATGACGGCCAGGCCGGGCTCGGCGCGGTGGCGTTGCTTGAGCCGCGCCCAGGCCCAACGCACGGCAATGGCCAGCAGCGTGTCGGCCAGGGCCGACAGGTCGTCGGCCACTTCTTCTACCGTGAGCTCGGCCTCCACGTCGCGCACCAGGGTGCGAAAGACCTCGGCGTGGTGGGCGTGGCGCAGGGTGTCGAGCAGCTTTTCTTCGTCGTCTTCGCCGGCGCGCTGCCAGGCGGCCAGGCGTTCTTCCAGCTCGGCGGTGAAGCTGGCGCGGTCAAAACGCAGGTGCAGCAGACGCTGGTCGGCCAGTTCGTCAATCACCCCCGGGTGGCGCATGAGGTACTGCATGGGCCAGCGCGCCATGCCCAGCAAACGCAGCAGCCGGCGGTGCACGTCGG
Organism: uncultured Rubrivivax sp.; assembly: GCA_964620975.1. Classification (GTDB taxonomy): domain Bacteria; phylum Pseudomonadota; class Gammaproteobacteria; order Burkholderiales; family Burkholderiaceae_C; genus Rubrivivax. Next base: position 21,332 of record CAZUKT010000017.1, read on the forward strand.
CGCGCTCCAGCAGCAGCGCCAGGTAGCTTTCACGCCGCAGCAGCGGCTCCACCCAGTCCACAAAACGCACCGCAGCGGCTTCGCTGCAGGCCTCTTCTTGCAGCGCCACGGCGGTCTTCTGCATCAGGCGGCCCAGGCGCATGCGGCTTTCGTCGCGCAGGGCCTGCACACGGGGCTGCACCACCCAGGGCCGCAGCCGCTGTTGCAGCACGGCGGGCAGGCGCTCCAGCAGGGTTTCGCTGTCCACGGGCAGCGGGCCGGTGCCGCACTGGCGGCAGTCGT
>CAZUKT010000018.1:0-20790 GCA_964620975.1 uncultured Rubrivivax sp.
AGGCTCAGTCGAAGCCTTTGAAGTCAGCCAGCGGCGTGCCGCCCCGGCCAGCCAGCCAGCCGGCCACCGACTTGAACAGCATCGGGTTGTCGGCATCCAGCGTGGCGTGCCAGTCAAAGACGTGGCACTGCCCGTCGATCATTTCCACGCGCACGGCGGTGTGGGCGGTGCCGTCAAGGTCGCGGTCCACCTGCAAGGCCTGGCGCACGCGGCGCAGCGGCGCCAGGCGAGATCTGACGCCGGCGTTGATGGCCGCCACCGCCGCGTCGCTGATGCCGGTGCACACGCGGTTGGCGTATTCGGGCTCTGTCGGGTCACCCATGCGGTACCCCGTCGCCATGCCCAGCACCACATAACCGGCGTTGCGCAGGCCACCGGCCACGCCCCAAGAAGCGGGGATCACGGCGTCGATGTTGCTGTTGATGCGCTTGCTGGCCTCGGGGTCGGCGGCAACCCGTGCGGCGATGGCTTTGGCGTCGGTGTGGTTGCGCATGCGGTTGAACCAAACACTGGCTGAGCGGCCGACTCCTAAAATCGTTTGATGACCTTGCCCCAGCGCCTGCGCGCCTTGCACCGCCTTGCCGTTGTCGCCCTGCTGGGTTTTGCGTCTGGCGTGCCACTGGCCCTGACCGGCCAGGCCATGCAGGCCTGGCTCACGGTGGAAGGCCTGAGCCTGGCCACCATCGGCTTCCTGAGCCTGGTGGGCCTGCCCTACACCTTCAAGTTCCTGTGGGCGCCGCTGATGGACCGCTTCGAGCTGCCGTTGCTGGGCCGGCGGCGCGGCTGGCTGGTGCTAACGCAGTTGCTGCTGGCCGGTGTGCTGCTGGCGCTGTCGGCCACCTCGCCGCGTGACGCCATCCGGGTGTTTGCCTTGCTGGCGGTGGCCGTGGCCTTCATGTCGGCGTCGCAAGACGTGGTGATCGACGCCTACCGCACCGACTTGCTGCCGCCGGCCGAACGGGGGCTGGGCGCGTCGCTGGGCGTCATGGGCTACCGCCTGGCCATGATCCTGTCGGGCGGCGTGGCCATGATCTGGACCGACCCGGGCCAGATGGGCGGCCCCGGCGGCGGCTGGACCTGGCCCGAGGTCTACCGCTTCATGGCCGCACTGATGGCCGGCGCGGCGGTGCTGTCGGCGCTGGTGTTGCCCGCGCTGCCCCCGTTGCCGGCGCCCGCACGCCACACCGCCACGGCGGCGCACGAGTTGCGTGGTTTTGTGGCCGTGCTGGCGGCTGTGGCCCTGGGTGTGTTCCTGAGCGACCGTTTCGGCCCGCCGCTGGCGCAGGCACTCGTGCTGCCGTGGCTGCAAGGCGGCGCCATGCCGGCCGCGCTGCAGCAGCGCTGGGTGGACCTGGCCGCGCTGCTGATGGGCATTGCCTTCACGCTGCCGCTGGCGGCCTGGGCGGCGCGCCGAGCGCGCTTTGAAACCCTGCTGGGCGGCTTGCAGAGCTACTTCAGCCAGCGCGGGGCGGGCGCCTTCTTGCTGTTCATCGTGCTCTACAAACTGGGGGACGCGTTTGCTGGTTCGCTGATGACGGCCTTCTTGCTCAAAAGCATGGCCTACACATCGGCAGAGGTGGGTGTGGTCAACAAGGTCATGGGGCTGTGGCTGACCATTGGCGGCGCCCTGGTGGGTGGTGCGCTCATGCTCAAGCTGGGGCTGTGGCGGTCGCTCATGTTCTTTGGCGTCTTGCAGCTGGTGTCCAACCTGGGCTTTTGGTGGCTGGCCGTCAGCGGCAAGGGTGTGCTGCCGGGCGCTGTGCTGCCGGCCTTTGACTGGGGCTTTGTGAAGCTCGCCACGCCCACCACGGTAGACGGCGGCCTGCTCATGGTGGTGGCCTTCGAGAACATCAGCGGCGGCATGGGCACGGCGGCGTTTGTGGCCTTCATGATGAGCCTGTGCACACAGCGCTTCACGGCCACGCAGTACGCGCTGCTGAGCGCCTTTGCGTCGGTGGGCCGCGTGTGGGTGGGGCCGCTGGCCGGTGTGCTGGCCGAGAGCATCGGCTGGCCGGCGTTCTTCATCGTCAGCACGGTGCTGGCCGCGCCCGCGCTGGCGATGTTGTGGTGGCTGCGCACGGCGGTGCAGGCCCTGGACGTGGTGCCCGGCGCGCCGGCCGACGACTGACGACCGACGGCCGACGACTGAAGGCCACCACAGCGGTGGCCCCGGTGCAATGTCAAGATTGACATTCCTGCTGCGTGACACTGACATCCGCAGCCCGCACGCCACGCCTAAGGTAGTGCCCTGCGCTCGTTACCACACCCTACCCGGCATGGCGAGCGACAGGAAGGAACCCCCACCATGCTGCAGTTAGCTTCCACGTCACCCTTTGGTGCCAGCCATGTCGGCCACGCCGCTGGCCCACACACCACACAACAGGCCGCGCTGGCGAGCCAGTTGCTGGCCGACGAACATTCGGCGCTGGCGCGCTGGTTGTCGCAAACGCTGGACCACGTGGGCCGCGGCATGCTGCTGGTTTCCACCGGGGGCCGCGTGCTGCATGCCAACCGCCTGGCCCGCCAGGCGCTGGACGGGCCGCACCCCTTGCGCATGGACCAAGGCCGGCTGCGCGCCAGCAGCACGCAAGACACGCAGACGCTGATGGACGCGCTGGACGCGGCCATGCAGCGCGGCCTGCGCCGCATGCTGCAACTGAGCCAGGGTGGCGGCGCCAGCATCACGGTTGCCGTGCTGCCGCTGGACGCCCAGGGCGACGGCGCCGCCCTGGTGTCACTGCCGCAAGCCGGCCGCGCGCAAGACCTGGCCGTGCACAGCTTTGCGCGGCAGCATGGTTTCAGCAGCGCTGAAACGCAGGTGCTTGAAGCGCTGCTGTGCGGCCGCCGGCCGGGTGACATTGCCAACGCCAAGGGTGTGAAACTGTCCACCGTGCGCACGCAGATCGGCCAGTTGCGGCTGAAGTGCGGTGCGCACAGCATCCGTGAGCTGCTGGACCGCGTGGCCGCGCTGCCGCCGATGATGGCGGTGGTGCAGTAAGCGGGCTGCACAACGCTGCGGGACTGCCCTTGTTGTTGGCAGGGCAGGGCGCCACCAGAATCGGCGCGGCGGCCGGTGCCATGTGCGGCCGCTGCTGAAACCCCGCAGCGGCTGCAGCACCCGCACTGCCAACGGCCAAGCAGGTTTGGCGGCAAGGCTCTCTTCTCTTTGGCGGCAGACGCCGACTTGTGCGACACGGCCCGCACGGCCGCAAATACTTCATCGAGGACACCCAAACCATGACCTACCAGATCTTCTTCACCACCATCCAGGGCCAGTACGCGGCCATGAGCACGCGATTGTCTGCAAGCTCGGTGACCGAGTGCACGACGTGTGGCTCGGGCACCAACCCGCCGCGCTCCAAACCCAAGGCAAGCCTAAATCTTGGCAGCCTGGTCGTGCTGCCCAGCTTTGCCCAGGTGTTGGTGCTGGCGGCCCAAACGCCCGAGCAGGCCTTGGCCGCCATGGGCGATGGCGGCGTCGCAGACGGTGCACTGTGCCTCAGCGTCGAAGGCTCTGATCCGCCCCACAAGGTGGTTGTCATGCACTGGGACACCAATGCGCAGCCGCCTGTTGGCGTGAACTGCGAAACCTGCCCTCCCGGCACGATTCCCAAGCGCTGGATCAATCTGCCCGCCACGCTGGTGGCGGCAGTCAGGCCGCCCGAGATGATCTTTGTGCTGAACTTCACCACAGCAGCAGAAGCCGACGCCTGGGTGGCCAGCGACGACGGCCAGGCGGCGCTGGTGGGCGCCGTGTACGCGCGGCTGACCTTGGCGCCCTGAGATTGCCGCAGCCAGACGCGGAGTTTCATTGCCAATGAGCTGCGTCTCGCGCTGCCTTGCAAGCCGCCCGCGCCTTGGCATGGTGGCAGCGGCCGTGCTGTGGCCGTGGTTGACGGCCTGCTCCCCCGCAGGCCCGGGCGCCAGCGAGCGCCCGCCACCGGCGCGGCAGGTGTTATTCCTGTCGACGCTGGGCGCGGCAGAAGACCAGCGCACCATGGACGCCATTCGCGCCGGATTCATCAAGAACAGGGCGCGCATTGGTGATGTGGTGTTGCAGGCCGTGCCGCTGAAAGACTACCCCGGCCAGGACGACCTGGTGGCCCCGCAGATTGCCACAGCGGTGGGCCCACGCGCCCACAGCCTGGTGTTTGCGGCCAACATGCGGCTGGCCCGCCTGGTGCAGGGCGTTGACGCGCAGACGCCCATTGTTTTTGAAGGCGCCTCCGACCCGCGTTCCAGTTGTCTGGTCGACAGCTTGTCGAGTCCGGGGCGAAATGCCACGGGTTACACGGCGTACGTGCCCTCGGCGGCCAAGGCCGTGGAGGCGGTGGCAGACGCCTTCGGGTCGGTGCAAGAGGTGGTGGTGGTGCACGACGGCCAGCAAGACGCTGTGCCCCCTTGCAACCGGCCGCCCGCTGGTGCCACAGCGCCCCACACAAACAAAGTGCCGCCGGTCTCGGTAGCACCCAGCTGCCAGCCCGGCCCGGCCTCGGGCCCGGTGGAGGGTGCCACCGCCGAACTGCTGGCCGCTGCACGCGCCAGGGGGCTGCGGGCGCGCTGGCTGCGCTTGTGTTCGCCGTCTGACGTACAACGGTTGCAGCAATGGTTGCCCGTGCGCACACGGGGCGCTCCCACCGTGGCGGTGTTGGTGCCCATGCAGTACTTGTTCTACAGCCAGTCGGCTGCGTTGGTGCAGGCGCTGGGCGCAACCGGCCTGCCCGCGCTTTACCCGCGCCACTCGTATGTGGTTCAAGGCGGGCTGATGTCGCTGGCGCCCACCACACAGCTGGCCGTGGCCGAACGCGCCGTGGAACTGGCCGTGCGCATCCTGGCGGGTGAAGCGCCGCAGCGGCTGCCGGTGCAAACGCCAGAGGGTTTTGAGTTTCACATCAGCGCGTCGGCGGCGGCCCGGCAGGGGCTGGCGCCCAGTGCCCTGGCGTGGCGGCGGGCACGGCTCGTGGCGCCCTAGCATGCGCACCCGGGCACGCCTGCAAAGCACGCTTTGGCGCCGCTACGCGGCGGTGATGAGTGCGCTCCTGGTTGCCGTCATGCTGGCCGTGGGGGGCACAGAGATGGTGCTGTCCTACCAAGCGGCATTGCGTGACACGCGCTCGGCCCAGGACCGCACGGCCAATGAGGTGGCGCAGGCCATCCGCCTTGCGCTCGGGTCCGTCGAGCGGCACCTGGGTACCGTGGCAGCCTTGCCCTGGGAACACGGCCAGTGGCTGGGCATGGACCAAAGGCGCGAAGAGTTCCACCGCCTGCTGCTGCTGGTGCCTGCGCTGGTGGAACTGCGGCTGCTCGACGGCCAGGGTGCGCTGCGGTTGCGGGTTTCGCGCATGGACCCCGATCTCATCGTGCCAGCCGTTGCGGCCGCCAGCGCGCCAGCGCCCGCAGCGGTGCAGGCGTCTGCGCCGGCACCGGGCGAGCCCAAGCCGCGCTATGGCCACGTCGAATACGTCGAAGGCTACGACCCTCGGGTTCAGATGAGCCTGCAGATCAGTGACCGCACGGCAGGGCAGACCGAGGCCACGCTCGGTCTGCGTGGGTTGTCGCGGGAGCTGGGACAAGCGCTGCTCTCGCCTGAACTGGACATCTATGCCATCGACAGCCGGGGCCGCGTGGTGCTGCATGCCGAACTCGCCGTGATGCTGGCGCAGCGCCAATGGGCCGCCCCCGATGCCGTTGGCCGTGGCAATGGCCTGAACGGCAAGCCCGTGCTCAGCGTGCAGCAGCCGGTGCCGAGCATGGACTGGCGCGTGGTTGTGGACCGCCCGCTGGACGACGCGCTGGCGCCGGTCTGGCAGGCCCTGTGGCGCGTAGCCGGGTTCACGCTCTTGGGTGTGCTTGCCGCGCTGGGGGCCGCCCTGGTGTTGGCTCGCCGCATGACGCGGCCTATTGCCGCGCTTCAAGTCGCCGCGCACCGCCTGGGGCGTGGCGACCTCGCCGCCCGCATCAACCTGCACACCGGCGACGAACTTGAAGACCTCGGCGAGCAGTTCAACCGCATGGCCACCAGCCTGCAGGCCAGCGTCACCGAGCTAGAAGACAAGGTCGCCGCCAAGACCATGGACTTGCAGCGTGCCAACCGCCACAAGAGCGAATTTCTGGCCAACATGAGCCATGAACTGCGCACGCCGCTGAACGCCGTGCTCGGCTTTGCCGACATCCTGGGTGGCGGCATGGTGGGCCCGCTCAACGACGAGCAGCGTGAATTTGTGGCCGACATCCACGCCTCGGGCCTGCACCTGCTGGCGCTCATCAACGACGTGCTCGATGTGTCGCGCATTGAAGCCGGGCAGCTGGGCCTGGAACGCAGTGACTTTGACGTGGCCGAAGTGGTGGAAGCCGCCGCCGCCCTGGTGCGCCAACGCTGCCTGCACAAGGGCCTGGCGCTGATGCTGCACGTGCCGCCCGAGGCTGCTGTTTGGCACGCCGACGCGCGGCGATTCAAGCAGGTGGTGCTCAACCTGCTGAACAACGCCGTCAAGTTCACGCCCGAAGGTGGGCAGGTCAGTCTGCGTTCGGGTGTCAACACTACCGAGGGCCTGTGGGTAGAGGTGCAGGACACCGGCATCGGCATTGCACCCGCCGACCACGCCGCCGTGTTTGACGAATTCCGCCAGGTGGGCGCCGACGCCGCCGGCCGCGCCGAAGGCAGTGGCCTGGGCCTGACGCTGGTGCAGCGGCTGGTGGCGCAGCACGGCGGCCGCGTCACGCTGGCCAGCGCGCTGGGCCAGGGTGCGACCTTCCGCTTCAACATGCCGCCGCATGTGGCGCCACCCACTGGGCCACCCACGCCGCCGCATGTGGCGCCTGACGTTTCGCCAGACGTTTCGCCAGACGACCCAGGAGGCGCGCATGCCCAGCCCTGACCTGCCCCAAAGCACAGCCGTGGCCGCGCAAGGCATCGTCGTGCACGTGGTTGACGACCACGACCTCAGCCGCAAGCACTTGCGCACCGTGCTCAGTTTTCACGGCTACACCGTGGTGGCCAGCAACGGCGCGGCGCAGGCGCGCACCAACCTGCTGGCCACGCCACCGGACGTGGTGCTGCTGGACTTGCAGATGCCGGGTGAAAGCGGCTATGAGCTGCTGGCCTGGATGCGCCGGCAGCCCGCCTTGCTGCGGGTGCCGGTGATCTGCGTCACGGCCTCGGTGCCCACGTCAGAGCGTGAAAAGGTGCAGGCCGCCGGCTTTGCCGCCTTTGTGCCCAAGCCCATCACGCCGCCGGGCCGGCTGCTGGACGCGGTGCAAGCGGTGCTGGCCGCCCGGGCGGCGTGACGACATTGCAGGCGGCCGCACCAAAACGCCGAAGTTAGGCCCGATGATCGCGGGGTGAACAGCCCCGCCCGCATCCTTGTGGTTGACGACCGGCCCGAGGGCCGCAAGCTGCTGGCCCTGCGCCTGCAGCATGACGGTTATGTGGTGCGCCAGGCCGACAGCGGCCCGCAGGCGCTGGCGCTGGCGGGCCAGGAAGCGCCCGACCTGGTGCTGCTGGACGTGTTGATGCCCGGCATGGACGGCTTTGAGGCCTGCCGCCGCCTGCGCGCCATGCCGGCGCTGCGTGCCGTGCCCATCGTCATGGTCACCTCGCTGGAAGGCACTGATGACTGTGTGCGTGGCCTGGAGGCGGGCGCCGACGACTTCATCATCAAGCCCTTCAAGCCGGCTGAACTGCAGGCGCGTGTGCGGTCGTTGTTGCGCGTGAAGACCTTGTTTGACGAAGGCCAGAAGCAGCAAGCGGCGCTGGCCGAGTGGTCGGCGCGGCTGGAGCAAAACGTGGCCGATGGCGTGGCCGAAGTCGAACGCCTGTCGCGCCTGAAGCGTTTCTTTTCGCCGCGCCTGGCCCAGCGCCTGGTGGGTGAGGCGGGCGACGCCGCCTGGCGCAGCCACCGGGGCGAGGTGACGGTGCTCTTTGCCGACCTGCGTGGTTTCAGCGCCTTTGCTGAACACGCCACGGTAGACCGGGTGATGGCCACGCTGGCCGAATTCCACGCCGCCATGGGCCGGCTGATCTTTGCAGCCGACGGCACGCTGGAGCGTTTCACCGGCGACGGCATGATGGTTTTCTTCAATGACCCCGACCCCATGCCCGACCACAGCGCACACGCCGTGCGCCTGGCGCTGGCCATGCAGGCGCAGGCGGCGCACCTGGCGCAAGACTGGCAGCGCCACGCCGGGCCCGAAGGCCTGGCCATCGGCATTGCACGCGGCGTGGCCACGCTGGGCGCCGTGGGTTTTGAGGCGCGGCTGGACTACGCGGCCATCGGCCCCGTCACCAACCTGGCGGCGCGGCTGTGTGCCGAGGCGGCGGCGGGTGAGGTGTGGGTGTCAGAGCCCGTGCAGCAGCAACTGCAGGGCCGGGCCGACATGCAAGCCCTGCCGCCGCTGGTGCTGAAGGGTTTTGCCTTGCCGGTGCAGGCGTGGCGCGTGTGTGGTGCCGACCCGGCCTGAAGGCTGCGCTTTCGCTGCGGTTTTGCGGCGCTTCTGAGGCGCTAATGGGGCGCTACTGAGGCGCTTGTGCGGCGCTCTTGCGGCGCTACCAGCCTGTGGGCAGCGGCTTGATCAGGCGCAGCCGCCGCTGGTCGGTGCGCACGTAGCCGCCCCTCACCAGGTCGCCCAGCAGCTTGGTGACCATGGTGCGTGAGCAGCCCACCTGGCCGGCCAGTTGCTCCTGCGTCAGTGGTGCGGGCATCCAATGGGTGCCGTCGTCTTGCGCCACGGCGCCATCGCGCAGCAGTTGGGCCAGGCGGCTGTAGGCGTCGTTGAGCGCCAGATCGCGCGCACGGGTGGACAGGTCGCGTGCGCGGCCGATGACCTTGCTCAGCAGCTCAAAGGCCAGGCTGGGTGTTTGCGCGATGCAGGCTTCCAGCGTCTGCCGCGTCACGATGCGGCAGACGGCGGGTTCTTCAACGATGACGCTGGCCGAGCGCGGGCCGCCGTCCAGGCTGAGCTCGCCCATGTATTCGCCGGGGCCGTAGAAGCCGAAGGTGAATTCCTGCCCGTCGCCGCGTGCGCTGAAGGCGCGCAGCCGGCCGCGCACGATGAAGTACAGCGTGCCGCCGGGTTCACCTTCCTGGATCAGCAGCGTGCCGCGCCGGTAGCGGCGCTCTGCACCGCGGTCAGCCACCGCGCGCATGGCGGGTGACAGGCGCGCAAGGCCGTCGTTGGCGTCGTCAGTGGATGGGGGTGGGCTCATGCGGGTGCGCTGCGGCCCCGCAAAGGCACGGCACAGGCGGCGCGATTCTACGAAGCAAGTCGGCAACACGAAACGGGCAACGAGGCTTGCGGCTTGCGCCTTCACGAATCCGGGCCCAGTGGCTTGCTGCGGCCGAATCGCCGCCGGACGTGCCCAAGCCCGGCAGACTTCTAGAATCCGCGCCACCATGACACCACTGCCACCCCGCGCCACCCTGCACGCCGCGCCCCACGGCGGTGCCGCACACACCGGCTGCGGCCTGTGCGCAGGCCGCTCGCGCCGCCTCTTTACCGGCCTGCTGGCCACGGGCGGTGCCTTGGCGTTGGCCGGCTCGGCGTGGGCGCAGGACGCCGGCGTGCGTGGCGAGGTGGGCAACAATTCGCGCTGGGCCGGCCTGGTGCCGGCCGACCAGTTTGAAGCGGGTGCCGCCGAGCAGTACCTGCAGATGATGCGCGGCGCCGCCCAGCAGCGAGCGCTGGCGGGCGCAGACCACCCGCAACTGCTGCGCCTGCGCGCCATTGCCGAGCGCATCGTGCCGCATGCAGCCGCCTGGAACGGCCGCGCCGACAAGTGGAAGTGGGAAGTCAACCTGCTGGGCAGCGCCGAGCTCAACGCCTTCTGCATGCCCGGCGGCAAGATTGCCTTCTACATGGGCATCCTGAAAAAGCTGCAACTCAATGACGACGAAGTGGCCGCCATCATGGGCCACGAGGTGGCGCACGCGCTGCGCGAACACGCCCGAGAACGTGCCGCCAAGACGGCGGCCACACGCATTGGTGCCGGCCTCTTTTCGGCCGTGCTGGGGCTCGGCACCCTGGGCGATGCAGCCGTCAACGCGGGCGGGCAACTGCTGACGCTCAAGTTCAGCCGTGGCGACGAGACCGAGGCCGACGTGGTGGGCATGGACCTGGCCGCGCGCGCGGGCTACGACCCCGCAGCAGGTGTGACGCTGTGGCAAAAGATGATGGCCGCCAACAAGGGCGCGCCACCGCAGTGGATGAGCACCCACCCGTCCAGCGGCACACGCATCAAGGAAATCCAGGCCAAGCTGCCCAAGGTGATGCCGCTTTACGACAAGGCGCCACGCCCGACCCGGACCTTTGCGCCGCCGGCGGCGGGCTGACGTGCAGGCTGGCCACAGCGCTGATTCGCGGCAGGGCTGACACCCATGCGCCTGCGCCACATCGAGGTCTTTCACGCCGTCATGACGGCGGGCACCGTCAGCGGCGCGGCGCAGGTGCTGCACATCTCGCAGCCGGCCGTGACCAAGGTGCTGCAGCATGCCGAGGCACAACTGGGCATCAGCCTGTTTGAGCGCACCAAGGGCCGCTTCGTGCCCACGCCCGAGGCGCAGCGCCTGTTTGTCGAAGTAGACCGTTTGCATGGCGACCTGATCGCCATCCGCCGCCTGGCCGCCAGCCTGCGGGGCGGCCCCACGCAGGCCTTGCGCCTGGCAGCCACGCCGGCCCTGGGCATGACGGTGGTGCAGCAGGCGGTGCAGCGCTGGCACCGGGCCGTGCCCGGCGGGCACATTGCGCTGGCCACGCAGCACACGCGTGAGCTGGTGAACGCGCTGCTGCTGGGCGAGGCCGACCTGGCGCTGTCGCTGCAGGACCCGCGCCACCCCGGCATCCTGACGGAGGTGCTGGCCACCGGGCCCATGGCCGCGCTGGTGCCCATCACGGCCGCAGCGGCGCGGCTCAGCGGCCCGCTGCACGTCAAAGACCTGCCAACGGAACTGATAGGCCTGGCCGCTGACGACCCGCTGGGCAACCGTGTGCTGGCCGAATGCGAAGCGCAGGGCCGCACGCCGCAGATGCGCATCACCGCGCAGACCTACCCGCTGGCGCGCGCCTTGGCCGAAGCCGGGCTGGGCGTGACGGTGGTCGACCCCTTCACCGCAGCCGCCGCCAACCGCCAGCAGGTGCGCGTGCGCACCTTGCAGCCCGAGCTGCCCGTGAACCTGGTGCTGCTGTGGGCGCAGTCGGCGCCGCTGTCGCAAGGCGCGCGGCGGCTCGTCAAGATCCTGCGCGAAGCGGCCCAGACCTGCCTGCAACCGCAGGCCGAAGAGGTGCCCGCTTGATACGGGTGGAAGACATTGCGGCCGACCCCGCCGTGGCGCCGCACTTCTGCCACCTGAGCCAATTGCGTGGTGTGCCCTTTGACTTGCGCTACGCGGGCCGCAACAACTTTGCCGGCCGTTGCCTCTATGGCCGGCTTGACTGCGCCTGGCTGCGGCGCGAGGCCGCGCAAGGTCTGGAAGCGGCCGCCGACTGGTTGCACCTGCAGCGCCCCGGCTGGCGCATCCTGGTGCTGGACGCCTTGCGCCCGCAGCGTGTGCAAGAGGCCATCTGGGTGGACGTGGCCGGCACGCCGCAGCAAGAGTACTTTGCCAACCCCGAGCGCGGCAGCATCCACAGCTACGGCATGGCGGTGGACGCAACGCTGCTGGCACCGGGCGGCGCCGAGTCCGACATGGGCAGCGGCTTTGACGAGATGACCCTGGCATCGCACCCCGCGCTGCACGCCCAACACCTGGCCAACGGTGTGTTGACGGCGGCGCAGGTGGCTGAACGCGACTGCCTGCTGCAAGCCATGCAGCACGGCGGCTTTGCGGGCATCCCCAACGAGTGGTGGCACTTTGACCACGGCAACCGTGACCATGTGCGGCGTGACTTGCCGCGCATCTATTGATCCCCACCGAAAGCGCCCGCATGACACCCAGCCGCCGCGACTTCTTTGCCGCCACCGCTGCCACGGCCGCAGGCGTGGCCTTGCCAGCCGGCGCAGCGCTGGCGGCCGCCGCGCCCACCCGGCCTGCCACCGTGCGCCCGCGCCGGCTGCAAGCGGGCGACACCATTGCCATGGTCAACCCGTCGGGCGCCATCTATGAACGTGCGCCCTACGACGTGGCCACCGAAAGCCTGCAAGCGCTGGGCTTCAAGGTGCGTGAGGCGCCAAACCTGCGCGCCCGCTACGGCCACTTTGCCGGCACCGACGCGCAGCGTGCGTCAGACGTGAACGCCATGTTTGCCGACACCAGCGTGCAAGGCATCCTGGCCATGACGGGGGGCTCGGGCGGCAACCGCATCCTGCCCTTGCTGGACTACGCCAACATTGCCCGCAACCCCAAGGTGCTGGGCGGTTTTTCTGACATCACCGCGCTCATCAACGCCATCCACGCCAAGACCGGCCTCGTCACCTTCCATTGTCCGGTGGCGGTGTCTGAATGGAACGGCTTCAGCGTTGAACACTTTCGCGGCACGCTGGTGGACGCGCAGGCCATGACGCTGCGCAACCCCAAAGACCGCGACGACAACATCGTGCCCAAGACCAGCCGCATCACCACGCTGCGCGGTGGCAAGGCGCGGGGCCACCTGGTGGGCGGCAACCTGGCGGTGCTCACCAGCATGGCCGGCTCGCCCTACTGGCCCGTGTTTGACGGCGCCATCCTGTTTCTGGAAGACATCAACGAATACATCTACCGCGTGGACCGCATGCTCAGCACGCTCAAGATCAGCGGCGTGCTCGGCCGCGTGGCCGGCGTGGTGCTGGGCGCCTTCACCAAGTGCGAGCCCGGTGACGGCAACTACGGCACGCTGACCCTGGACGAAGTGTTTGACGACTACTTCAAGCCGCTGAACGTGCCCGTGTACAGCGGCGCACTCATCGGCCACATCAAACGCAAGTTCACCGTGCCCGTGGGGCTGGACGTGGAGATGGACGCCGACGCCGGCACCGTGCGTTACCTGCAGCCTGCGGTGCTGTAGGCCACACGGGCGGCGGCTTCCACTGCTGCCCCTGCCACCTGGCCTAACCCGGCAGCTTGATGACCTTCAACGCGCGCACCGTGTCGCTCAGTGCCAGGTCACCGGGCAGCAATTGCACCCGTTCGCTGTGGCGGCGCTCTTCGGCGGTGAGCAGCGCTCGCGGCCGCGCCACGATCTGGCGGCCCTGGGCCGACGTGCCACGCAATACCGCAGCGCTGGCGCGTTCCCAGTTCTTGAACAGCGTGTACAGCGGGCCAATGTCCAGCTGGGTTGGCGTGCCCAGCAAGCGCCCGGCGGTGGACTTGATGACTTGGTCCACCTGCGTGGCAATGCGGTCAAAACGCAGGGACTCGGCCACGCAGAACACAAGCAGCAGCGCCAGCGTTTCCCGGTTCTTGACTTCACCCGGCCTGGCCAACTGGTGCAGCGCGTCGTCCAGCCCGCGCGCGTCACGCAGCAGCAGGTCCAGTGTGCTGGGGTAGCGGCCCACCTTGTGGCCTGCCACTTCGGTGGCGTAGAGGTTGTCGCGCCTGAACTTGATCTGCACGCTTTCGTCCACCCGCCCCAGGCCGGGGAAGACTTCAACGCTGAAGTCGGGCCCGGGCTGGCACACGCGGTAAAAGCCATTGTCAAAGCGGATGAGGTGGGTGTCTTCAGTAACCGCGTCGCGCAGTGCGGTGATGTCAGACAACCAGGCGGCGTTGAGGTGCAGTTTGTGCATGGTGCCGAGCTTTTACGCCGCCCAGCCGCCCGGCGCCATCCCCCCAGGGCAGGGCTAAAACGACGACCCGGGCTCCTGCAAGAACACCGCTTCTTCGGCCGTGGATTCGCGCCCCAGCAGGGCGTTTCGGTGCGGGTAGCGGCCAAATTGCGCCACCACGGCCTGGTGTTTTTGCGCCCAGACGTGGGCGTCACCCAGCGCCGGATATTCAGCCGCCAGCGCGCCAAAGAGTTGCAGCGACTGCGCCTGCCGGCCCATGTCTTCGGCGTGTTCAAAGGGCAGGTAGGCAAACCAGCGTTGCAAGGGGCTCAGCTGCAAGTGGCCGCCGTTGGCCACCAGGGCAGACGCGGCCTGCAGTGCCAGCGCGTCGCCGGCAAACGCTTGTGCGGTGTCGCGAAAGGCATTGCGGGTGAATTGGTCCAGCACCACGATGTGCGCCAAGGCGGTGTCGGGCTGTGCACACCAGGCCTGCAGGCTCCCGGCCAAAGCGGCCTGCAGCGTGGCGCCAAAACGCTGGCGGATGAGGGCGTCAAAGGCGCCGTCCTTGCGGAACCACTCGGGGCGTGGCGTGGTGGTGGTGGGCTGGCCAAACCAGAACGCCAGTACCTCGGCTGGGGTGGTGACTGCGGTCATGGTGCGGCCAGCAGGTCCTGGGTGTCAGTGTGGCGCCGCATGTAGGCGGCCACATAGCTGCAGGTGGCACGCACCTTCAAGCCTTCAGCGCGGGCCCAGTCCAGCGCGGCCTGCACCAGCGCGGCGGCCACGCCCTGGCCGGCCAGGGCGACGGGCACTTCGGTGTGGTGCAGCACCAGCACGCGGCCGTCGCGGCGGTAGCTGCACACCGCCAGGTGGCCACCGGGGTGGGACTCAAAGCGCTGGGCCGCAACGTTGTGGGTGATGGTGATGTCCATGGCCGGGATTGTGCGGGCCGCAAGCAAGGGGGGGAGGCCCGCCCGGCGCGACGGCGACACGTTTGGTGACAGCTTTCGGTTTACATTGCCCGCAGTCGGGGCCGGTGCCCTGAAGGCTTGGCGGGGGTACGGTGAACAAAGCCTGGTTTCTGGAGAGCGTTGCCGCAGACGGCACACATGTCAACCGGCCGATTCATCGGCTGCCCTTTCTCATTGGGCGTGACCCGAGCAACGATCTGGCGATGGAATCGTTTGGCCTGTCGCGGCAGCATGCGCGCATAGACCGGGGCCCCGACGGCGGCCTGTGTGTGCTTGATCTGGGCAGCACCAACGGCACCTTCATCAACCGGGAGCAGGTTTCGGGCATCAAGCCGCTGGCCGAAGACGACGTGTTGCACTTTGGCAATGCGGAGTTTCGGCTGGGCCTGGCCGCGTCGGGCGTGGTGGCCGCAGTGTGGCAGGACGACCCAAAGACGACGATCGTCACCGACAGCAGCCGCCGCAAGCAGGCGGACTTTGTCCCCCGCGAACGCCAGTTTGCCGAGCTGCTGCTGGGCACCGGCATGGCCGCTGCCGCGCAGCCCATCGTGCGGGCTGCCATGGGCGAGGTGTTTGCCTATGAACTGCTGGGCCGCTGCACCCACCCGGGCCTGCACCCGTCGCCCATTCAGCTTTTCCACTTGGCCGCCCAGCTGGAACGCGAAGCCGAATTGAGCCAAGCCTTTCGCGACTACGGCGTCAAGGCGCTCACGCCGCGTTTGCAAGGCGGCACGCTCTTTGTCAACACGCACCCCAAGGAGACGTTCGAGGACAACTTCTTCGTCGCCTTGCAACGCCTGAGCCAGATGCCCGGCGCGCCCGCACTGGTGGTGGAGGTGCACGAGACGGCGGTGATGGAAGTGGACCTGATGCGCGGCCTGGCGGCCAAGTTAAAGGGCATTGGCGTGCAGTTTGCGTACGACGACTTTGGCGCCGGGCAGGCGCGGCTGGTGGAAATTGGCGACGTGCCGGCGCATTTCGTCAAGTTCGACATGGGCCTGATCCGCAACATCCACACCGCAGGCCCTGGCAAGCAGCGTGTGGTGCGTGACCTGGTGCGCCTGGTGCAGCAACTGGGCTCGGTGACGCTGGCCGAAGGCGTGGAGCTGGAAGAAGAAGCCGAGGTCTGCCGCGACATGGGCTTTGAGCTGATCCAGGGCTACCTGACAGGGCGGCCGGTGCCGGTGCAGGCGCTGTAGGCCAGCAGCGCCGGGGGCTTCAAGCTGCTGGCGGGCGCGCACACCAGCGCAGCAGGGCGTGGCGCAGCTTGGCCGCGTCGATGGGCTTGGACAAAAAGTCATTCATGCCAGACCGCAGTGCTTCTTCGCGCTCGGCCACCATGGCCGCAGCGGTGAGGGCGATGATGGGCAGCTTCTGCCCGGCCAGCGTGCCACGCAGGGTTCGCGTGGCTTCGTGGCCGCTCATCACGGGCATCTGCACGTCCATCAGTACGGCGTCAAAGGGCTGGCCAGCGCTGGCGGCCTGCTGCACGGCGGCCACGGCTTCGCGGCCGTCCTCGGCCTGCGCCACGCTGACCCCCCAGCGCTCCAGCATGGCCACCGCAATCATCATATTGACCGGGTTGTCTTCCACCATCAGCACACGCGCACCCTGCAGCTGCGCTTGGGCGCTGCGGGCGCTGGCCTCGGCCTCACCTGGCGTGGCCAGCAGGTTGGCTGCCGATGGGGTGCCGGCGGCATGGGCGGGCGGGCTGTTGGCCAGCGCCGGGGCCACGGGCAGCGGCAGCTCAACCCAGAAGGTGCTGCCCGCGCCCAGCACGCTCTGCACGCCCACTTCGCCGCCCATCAGCAGCGACAGTTCGCGGCAGATGGACAGGCCCAGCCCCGTGCCGCCGTAGCGGCGCGTGGTGGACTGGTCGGCCTGCGTGAAGGGCGTGAACAGCCGCCCCCGCGTGGCCGCGTCTATGCCCAGCCCGGTGTCGCGCACCTCGATGCGCACACGGTCGGCCTGGTCTGCACTGCCCCGGCTGGCCTGCACATGCACCTGGCCTTGTGGCGTGAACTTGATGGCGTTGTTGAGAAAGTTGTTGACGATCTGGCGCACCCGCAACGGGTCACCCAACACGGGGCCGGCCACGAGCGGGCCCATGTCAACTTGCAGGCTCAGGCCGTGTGCGCTGGCCAGGGTCTGGTAGGTTTGCTGCAGGGTGTGCAACAGCTCGCCCAGGTCAAAGGGCACGCTTTCCACCTGCAGCTTGCCGGCTTCGATCTTGGACAGGTCCAGGATGTCGGAAATGATGCCGGCCAGGGCTTGCGCGCTGTCGGCGATCTGGTCCAGGTACTGGCGGCGGCGTTCTTCACCCATGTCGGGCAAGGCGGCCAGCCGGGCCCGGCCGATCATGCCGTTGAGCGGTGTGCGCAGTTCGTGGCTGGTGTTGGCCAAGAAGGCACTCTTGGCGCGGTTGGCGGCTTCGGCGGCGTCGCGGGCGCGGGCCAGCGTGCGCTCAAATTCTCGCCTTTCGGTCACGTCTTCGGCGATCCACGCGGTGCCACCGTCGGCCGGGTTGGCGGGGTCTATGGCGCGGGCGCGCAGGCGGGCCACAAAGCTGCTGCCGTCGCGCCGTGTGGCTTGGCGTTCCAGTTCTACGGCTTCGCCACGCGCCAGCGCCTCGCTGGCAATGCGGCTCACTTCTTCATAGGCTTCGTCGCTGGGCCACACGGCGCGGCCCGGCTGCCCCGCCAGCGCACCCGCCGGCCAGCCGTAGATGCGTTCAAAGTGCGGGTTGGCCAGCACAAACTGCCGGTTTCGTGTGACCGCGATGCCGATGGACGCGTTGTTGAGAATGGCCTCACGCTCCAGCCGGGCGCGCTCGCTCTTGCTGATGTCGCGTGCGTTGATCACCATGTAGTCGCGCCGGTCCATCACAAAGCGCGCCGCAGACACCAGCATGGGCACCTGCTCACCCTGGCGCGTGACAAAGGCCACCTGCAGGTTGCTTGCCGCGCCGTGGTCGCGCATGGTGTCCATGAAGTCGTCCAGCACCTGCGCGCTGCCCCACAGGCCCAGCTCGGTGGCGGTGCGGCCCACCGCGTGGTCGTTGGCCCAGCCGGTGACGCGTTCAAAGGTCTGGTTGACCATGGCAAAGCGCCCACTGGCCATGTCGGTGAGCGTGATCAGGTCAGGGCTGGTGGCCACCAGGTGCGACAGCAGCGCTTCAGACCGGCGCACCGCTTCTTCCACGGCCAGCCGCTCGGTGTCGTCCACGTAGATGGCGAGCATGGCCGGGCCGTCGTCGTAGCTCACCCGCACGCCAGTGGCGCGCACCGAAACCTGGCGGCCCTGCACGCGCAGCCGGTAGTCGCTGACCGGCAGCGCATAACCCAGCGGTTCTTCTTCAAGGCGTTCGATGCGGCGGCGGGCGCGTTCACGCGAGTCACCGCTTTCGTAGGCCGGCAAGAGGTCGGTGCCCAACATGCTGGACAGGTCGGCATGGCCAAAGAGCTTGACCCCGGCGGGGTTGGCGTCAATGACGCGGCCCGCCCGGTGCAACACCAGCGGCGTGGGGATGCGCGAAAAAAGCTCTTGGTAGCGGGTTTCAGTGGCGGCCAGGGCCTGGCGGGCGTTGACCATTTCAGTCACGTCGCGGGCCACGCCCCAGTAGCCCACGAATCCCCCCCGGTCGTCGTGTCTGGGTTCGCCGCTGGCCAGGTAGATGCGCTGCTGTCCGTTGGGCAGCGTCCAGCTCACGGCCAAGTCCTTGAAGGGCACGCGGCTGCCCAGGTCGGCCTGCAAGGCGTCCAGCTTGTCGGCGTCGCAGCCAAAGTGGGGCAGGTCCCAGGGCACGGCGCCCAGGCCTTCGGCCACGGTCAGCGGGCTCTGGCTGCCGTGGTGCTGTGCGGCCGACACCAGCCGGTAGTTTTGGTCCATCTCCCAGTAGGCGTCGGCGGCCAGGCCCAGCAGGCTGCTGAAACGGCGCTCGCGTTCATGTGCAGCGGCCAGCGCGCTGGCCACCACGCGTGACACCAGCGTGCCTGCGGCCAGCCCGGCCGCGATGGCGGCCAGGTGGATGCCCAAGCGGATGGCCGTGCCGGGCCCTGCCGCACTGGGGCCGTGGGCAGGCGCCATGCCCGCCACTACCATCACGCCAACGGCACAAAACACCGCCAGCAGCGCACCAGCGCGCCAGCCCGCCGCAGCGCAAAGGGCGCATACGGCCAGGCTCAGCAGCGACAAGGCCGGGGCGTCCAGCCACCAGCCCAGCTGCACCACGCCTGCCAGCATGGTGCTGGTCAGCAGCGTCAGCACGGCCGCCAGCGCCATGCCCAGGTGCCGTGCCGGCAGCCGCAAGCAGCCTGCCGACACCAGGGCCACGGCCAGATAGGCCAGGCCCACACCGGTGGCTTTGTCCGGCAGCAGTGTCAGGAGCATGGCCGACGCCACACCGCAACACAGCGCGGTAATGCCCAGCAGGCCCCGCGTCAGTTGGAGCATGGGCCCGTGGTCGTGCGCGGGCGGCGGTGGTGGCGCCGCAGGCCTGGGGTCAAGTTCGGCCAGTGTCTCTGGCCCCAGCGTGGTCACGGGGCGGGTCGCGCTTGCTGCAACTGCAGCCGCGTGGCCAGCGCCACGCGGCGTGCGGCCTGGGCAAAGCCGTCGATGCCGGTGGCCTGGCCCCCCGCGTAGAGCACGGCACGTGACGAGCTCACGATGATGGGCCCGCCGGCGCGCCAGCCAGCCTGCACGGTGGCAGCGGCGTCGCCGCCCTGGGCGCCAATGCCCGGTATCAGCAGCGGCAGCGTGGGCGCCAGTTCGCGCACGCGCGCCACTTCTTGCGGGTACGTGGCGCCCACCACCAGGCCGAGCTGCCCGCCGCGGTTCCAGGGGCCGGCGGCCAGGCGTGCAATGTGTTCATACAGCAGGCCACCCGGCTTGCCGTCCGCGCCCGCCAGGGGCTGCGACTGCAGGTCCGATCCACCGGGGTTGGATGTGCGGCACAGCAGGATCAGGCCCTTGCCGTCAAAACGCATGTAGGGCTCGATGGAGTCGTGGCCCATGAAGGGCGACAGCGTCACCGCGTCGGCCTGGTAGCGCAAAAAGGCTTCGCGTGCGTACTGCTCGGCGGTGGCGCCGATGTCACCACGTTTGGCGTCCAGGATCACCGGCACCTGGGGCGCCACGCGGTGGATGTGGTGGATGAGCTTTTCAAGCTGGTCTTCGGCGCGCTGCGCCGCAAAGTAGGCGATCTGTGGCTTGAAGGCGATGACCAGGTCGTGCGTGGCGTCAACGATGGCGGCGCAGAAGTCAAAGATGCGCGCCGGGTCGTCGCGCCACGCGAGCGGAAACTTGGCCGGCTCCGGGTCCAGGCCCACGCACAGCATGGAGTCGTTTTGCGCTTGCGCGGCGGTGATCTGCTGGCGGAAGTTCATTGCGGGCCTGCGCGTCTTGTGGGGTGGAGCGTGCTGCTTGGGCTATTGGCCGGCGGACCAGCGCCGCGCCAACGGCTCGGCCAGGCCGGTGTAGCTGCCGGGTGTCATGGCCAGAAGGCGGGCCTTGTCGTCGGCCGGGATCGCCAGCGCGGCAATGAAACCCTGCATCAATGCTTGCGTGATGGGCTTGCCCTGCGTGAAGTCTTTGAGCTGGTCATAGGGGTTGGGCAGCCCGTGGCGGCGCATCACCGTCTGCACCGGCTCGGCCAACACTTCCCAGGCGGCGTCCAGGTCGGCGGCGATGGCGGCGGGGTTCACTTCAAGCTTGTCCAGGCCGCGGCCCAGGCTGTCGCAGGCCAGCAGCGCGTAGCCCAGCGCCACGCCCATGTTGCGCAGCACGGTGCTGTCGGTCAGGTCACGCTGCCAGCGGCTGATGGGCAGCTTGTGGCTCATGTGGCCCAGCAGCGCATTGGCCAGGCCAAAGTTGCCTTCGGCGTTTTCAAAGTCGATGGGGTTGACCTTGTGCGGCATGGTGGACGAGCCGACTTCGCCCTTTTTCACGCGCTGCTTGAAGTAACCCAGCGAGATATAGCCCCACACGTCGCGCGACCAATCAATCAGCAGCGTGTTGGCGCGCGCCACGGCGTCAAACAGCTCGGCCATGTAGTCGTGCGGTTCGATCTGGATGGTGTAGGGGTTGAAGGCCAGGCCCAGGCGCTCTTGCACCACCTGGCGGCTGAAGGCTTCCCAGTCAAAGCCG
>CAZUKT010000019.1:0-20603 GCA_964620975.1 uncultured Rubrivivax sp.
ACAAGTTTGAAGTCAACACGCGCCCGCCACGCATTGCCTACCGCGAGACCATCAGCGCCAACGCCTAAGGCCATTGCCGGCACAAGAAGCAGACCGGCGGCGCCGGCCAGTTTGGCGAGGTGTTCTTGCGTGTGGAACCCCTGCCCCGGGGCACGGGTTTTGAGTTTCTTGACCAGGTCAAGGGCGGCACCATCCCCTACCAGTTCATCCCCGCCGTTGAAAAAGGCGTGCGTGAAGTGCTGGCCATGGGCGCGGTGGCCGGCTACCCGGTGGTGGACGTGCGCGTCATCGTCTACGACGGCAAACACCACAGCGTGGACAGCAAGGAAATTGCCTTCGTCACCGCCGGGCGCAAGGCCTTCATGGCCGCCATCCGCGACGCGCGGCCGCTGGTGCTGGAGCCCATCGTGCACATCGAGATCGCCACCCCCGACTCGGCCATGGGCGACATCACGGGCGACCTGTCGTCCAAGCGCGGCCTGGTCACCGGCACCACCAACGGCGCCCCGGGCACGATGGTGGTACGCGGCCAGGTGCCGATGTCAGAGCTGGCGGGCTACCAGAGCCGCCTGAACGCCATGACCAGTGGCCAAGGCCACTACAGCGTGGCGCTGAGCCACTATGAAGCCGTGCCGGCCAACACGCAGCAGCAACTGATCAGCCAGTTCCAGGTCAAGGACGACGAATAGCGGCGCCCCGCACCCGCCAACCCGAAGCCCGCGACCCACGCGGGCTTTTTTCTTGGGCCGCCCGCGTCGTCATGGCGCCGCGCTGGCGGCCGCACCCGGGGCTGTGGCAGCTTGTGCCGCTTGCGCAGCCTTGGCCGCCTGCGCCCGCCAGGCATCAAGCTGCTTCAGCCAGTCGGTCCAGTCGTAGGGGCCTTGTACATAACGTTTTTGCAGGTTGCCCAGCACAGCAGCCCAGGCACGGTCGAAGTAGGCATAGGCCTTGTCCCATTCGCCGCCATCACCCCAACCCGTGTGGTGCAGGCTGACCTGGGTGGTGCTGTCCGACAGCGGCGCAAAACGCACGGTGACAAAAGTGCGCTGGGCGCGCGCTTCTGGCAGCGAAGGTGGCGCGTTCCAGTCGAAGGAAATCATCTTCTTGGGCTGCAGCGCCATGAAGCGCATGTCGTCCGCGCCCTTGGCACCGGGCGCCGCGCCCGGGTCCACGTGGATGTGAAAAGCGCCACCCACACGCGGCTCGATCTGGGCGTCGGGCGCGAAGAAGGAAACGATGCCTTCACGGGTGGTCCAGGCCAGCCAGACCTGGTCGAGCGTGGCGTTGACGACCACGGTCTTGTCTATGGCGCGCTCGGCAGCCGCCGCCGGCAGCACCAGCGCGCCCTGCGCGGCCAGCGCCAAAACGGCGCAAGCGCCTGCCCGTGCAAAGTTGATGCGCATGGTGTGGCTCCGGGTTCGTGACGGGTCTGCGGTGGGCAACAAGGGGCGCGTTCAGCGCATGGCCAGCGGCTGTTTGCGCCCGGGTGGCGCAAACAGCTGGTTGAGCGTGGCCAGGTCTTCCGCGTCCAGGCCCAGGCGGGCCGCCGCCCAGTTGTGGCGCAGGTGCACGGCGTTGGCCGCCTTGGGAATGGCCATCACACCCGGCTGCTGCAGCAACCAGGCCAGGGCCACCTGTGCCGGCGTGGCCTGGTGGCGCTGCGCCACCTGGTGCAGCAGGGGGTGGTCGGCCAGTTCGCCCTGGTCAATGGGGCTGTAGGCCATGAGCGGCATCTGGTGCAGGCGTTGCCAGGGCAGCAAGTCAAATTCGACACCGCGCTGGCTGAGCGAGTAATACACCTGGTTGGCCGCGCAGGCGTTGCCCCCTGGCACCGTGCCCAGTTCACGCAGATCGGCCAGGTCAAAGTTGCTGACACCCCACTGGCGAATCCGGCCCAGCCGCTGCAGTTCTTCAAAACCGCGCACGGTGCCGGCCAGCGGCTCGCCGCCACGCCAGTGCAGCAGGTACAGGTCGATGTGGTCCAACTGCAGGCGACGCAGGCTGGCTTCGCAGGCGGCAAGGATGCCTTCGGGGCTGGCGTGGTGGGGCAACACCTTGGACACCACGTAAAGCGCGTCACGCTGCAGCCCTTCGCCTTGCGCCTCGGCCAGCGCCTGGCCCAACACGGCTTCGGCGCCGCCGTCGCCGTACATCTCGGCGGTGTCAAAAACACGCCAGCCCATGTCCAGCGCCAAGCGCAGCACCCGCACCTCGGCCGCGCACCTTGCCGGCTGCTCGCCCAACCGCCAAGTGCCCAGGCCCAGTGCATGGCGCTCTTCCCCGCTGGGAAAGCTCACGCAGTGTGGCTGGGGGGTCACCATGCCCACATCCTAGTGCAGTGTTTGACGCCGGCCGCAGCGGATGAACGCGGATTTATCATTGCTCCCGATGCAAGCCAGCCCCCCCGACCTCGCCCAGGTGCGCCTGGACAACGCGCTGGCCCTGTTTGAAGAGTTTGTGCGCGCCACCGCCCGCCACGCCGACGCAGCCACGCTGCGCGGCCTGGAGCGGCGCTTTGCCGAGCGTGTGCAGATCCAACCCAGCTACTGGAGCCAGATCAAAGGCCGTTCGCGCCAGATCGGCGAACGCCTGGCGCGGCAGTTTGAGCACCTGTGCCACAAGGCGCCTGGCTGGATGGATGTGTCCCATGTCAGCGGCACCCAGAGCAGTTCGCCCGACCCGGCGGCAGCCTCTGCTGCCGCCACCCCTGGCAGCCCCCTGGGGCGGCACGCGCCACAGGACGACACCGCCCCGCGTGACGACGATGAGCGCTTCATCGTCGGCCTGGTGCTGACCTACTACCGGCGACACCCCCAGCGAGCCCGCACACGCTTGCTTGACCTGCTGGGCGAGGTGCTCACGCCAGCAGCCGCGCCGGCGCCCGCAGCCCCACGCAAGGCCGGCACGGCGCCCAGCGCGCCACTGTCCAGCGCCGCCGAAGACGCCCACAGCCTGTGGCTGCGCACACAAACCGGCGTGGCGCCGCTCAAACGCAAGAAGTGAAGTGTGGGTGGGCCCGCGCCGCATCGCGCTGGGAGGCATATGGCTGGGCCACATGTCGCTGAGCCACATATCGCTGGGCCACATCTCGCTGGGCGGCATCGCGGGCTGCGGCCCGGCACGCTAGCGGGCCGCTCGGCTTGCGGCCGCCTGGCGCCACACCCGCCGGAACCTCCGGAGCCGCACCCCCTAATTCCAAGGGGATGTGTGGCATTCATGTGAGCAACATCACTTGCGCTTTGATAATGTCTTGTTTATCATTTGCGCAAGCCTGTGGGGCACGAGCAGCCAAGCTGACCGCCACAGCCGATCAACCCAACCCACACACCATGTTCTTGCAGCCCACTTTTACTGACCTGTTGCCGAGCCGCCGCCCCGTGCTGCTGCTGGCCAAGGCCAATAGCCTGAAGGCCGTGAGTCTGTGTGTGTGCTTGGATGGTGCTCCGCCCGGGGCACCCGTGCGCTGAAGGCCACACGCTGCCGCGTGAGGCACCAAGCCCCCACGGCCCGGGTTGCACCAGCAACCCGGGCCGTTTGCTTTTTGGCCCCCCATGTGTCCCACCGCCCGCCCCCAGGAGTGCCCCCCATGAAGATCAAGCTCAACCCCCTCAAGCCACGCAACCCCTTTGTGGCCGCCAGCCTGCGGCGCTTGGCCGGCTCCCACGCGCCGGGCACACGCGCCCGCCGCCAGCAAGCCGGCCGCGAACTGCGGCGCGAGATCGACCGCCTGCGACACAGCCCCTGAATTCACCCCCGAAGCGCCCCGCACGACACGGGCCGCCGCTTCACTAGGAGATTGATCATGTTGATGCGAGACCTGTTTTTGGACACCGCCCCGCCGGGTGAGCGCCGTGCGCGCACCTTGGTGGCCACCATGCTGCGCGCGGCCAGCCGCATGCTGGACACCTTGGCCGAGCGCCTGGCTTTGGTGACGCACACCTCGGCAGCCGAGCCGGTGCTTGAATTCCATGGCGAAGCCGGCGCCCCTGAAGGCGCCCTGTACGTCAACGGCCACCTGGTCGGCCATGTGCTTGGCGTGACACGCCTGTAAAGCGGCCCTGGGCCCCGGTGCACACCGGGGCCCACCCCACACGCGCCGGTGCACCCTGGGGCCCACCCCACACCCCCGGGCGTGGCGCGGCCGCCCCGGCCCAGGGTCCGTGCGGGGGTGACATGGCGGCTGGCCTGCGGCCATCATGCGGTGCCCCCGCACTGGAGCCCACTGCATGCCCACCACGCCACCGGACCCTGGCCAACGTTTGTTGATCGCCCGCGCCGACATCAGCCAAACCCAAATCGCGCCGGACCCCGACGCGCCCGCCAGCCGCGTGCTGCAAGAAGGCGAAACCCGCCTGGCGGTGGCGCACTTTGCGCTCACGTCCAACAACATCACCTACGCCGCCTTTGGCCAGGCCATGAAGTACTGGCAGTTCTTTCCGGCGCCTGACGCGGCCTGGGGCTGCCTGCCGGTGTGGGGCTTTGCGACGGTGATGGAGTCGCTCGTGGACGGCTTGGCCGTGGGCCGGCGTGTCTGGGGCTACTTTCCCGCCGGCACGCACCTGGTGGTGCGGCCCACGCGGCTGTCGCCCCACGGTTTTGCCTGTGCAGCACCACACCGCGCAGAACTGGCCGCCGTCTACAACCAGTACAGTTTTTGTGATGCCGACCCCAGCTGGCAGCCCGGCCTTGAAGGCCTGCAGGCGGTGATGCGGCCGCTGTTCGTCACCTCGTTTCTGCTCGACGACTTTTTGGCCGACAACGACTTTTTTGGCGCCCAGCAGGTGCTTTTGTCCAGCGCGTCCAGCAAGACGGCGTATGGCACGGCCTTCTGCCTGGCACAGCGGCGCGGCAGCCCCGGTGCACCACGCACCGTGGGGCTGACGTCGGCCGGCAACCTGGCCTTTGCCAGTGCGCTGGGCTGTTACGACGATCTCAGGCTGTACGGCGACCTGGCCACGCTGGACCCGGCCGTGCCCACGGTGTATGTCGACTTTGCCGGCAACGCCGAGTTGCGCCGCGCCGTGCACACACACTTTGGCGACGCGCTGCGCTACAGCAGTTCCATCGGCGGCACACACTGGTCGGCGCTGGGCTCAGGCGGCGGCTTGCCGGGGCCGCGCCCGACGCTGTTTTTTGCACCGGCGCAAATCAAGAAACGCAGCGCACCGCCGCCCGAAGGCTGGGGCCGCGCTGGGCTGGAGCAGCAAATGGCCGTGGCCTGGGCCGCCTTCGTGGCACGCGCCACCCAAGGCGGCGAGCCCTGGCTGCACATCGTTTCGCAAAGTGGTGCCGACGCGCTGCAGTCGGCCTACACATGCCTGCTGCAGGGCCAGGCCGATGCACGCCATGGACTTGTTCTCAGCCTGGCCGCTCAACCCGGCACGCAGGCCAGCCGATAACCCGTCACGAACCGGGGCTTCGCCACTACATGTCTGTCGACACCACTTCACTCATCGTCCGCGCACCACGCGACGTGGCCGGCTGGGCGGCGTTGTTTGACCCCAGCACGTTGCCCGTCCTGGCCAGCACCGCCAACACACTGGAAGATCTGCGCCCGGCCGAAGACGCCGTGGACGCGCACATGCTGTCCGAGGCCATCTGCACCGACCCCCTGATGACCGTCAAGGTGCTGGCCCTGGTGGCCAAGATGCGGCGCGGCCGTGGCGGCAGCGACACCGAGACCGTGCGCGAGGCACTGGTGATGCTGGGCATCCCGCCGTTCTTTCACCATTTCGGGCCGCAGGAATCGGTGGTGGCACGGCTGGCCGACCACCCCGATGCGGTGGCCGGCTTTTACAGGGTGCTGCGCCGGTCGCTGCGCGCGGCGCGCTTTTCGCTGGTCTTTGCCAACCATCGCATGGACCACGACGCGCCCGTGTTGCACGAGGCAGCACTGCTGCACGACTTTGCCGAATTGATGCTGTGGTTCCGCGCGCCCACGTTGGCGCTGGAGATTGCCCGCCGCCAGCAGGAAGAGCCCACGGCGCGATCTGCGGCGGTGCAACGCGCCGTGCTCAACATCGAGCTGGCCGACCTGCAACAAACGCTGATGACGGCCTGGCGGCTGCCGTCATTGCTGGTGCAGATCACCGACGACCACGCCACGGCAGTTACCGCGCAAGTGCGCAACGTGCAACTTGCCATCCGGGTGGCAAGGCACAGCGCCCTGGGCTGGGACAACCCGGCGCTGCCCGACGACCTGCGTGAAATCGGCCTGATGCTGCAGCTTTCACCCGAGCCCACGCAGCGGCTGCTGCTGGAGATCGACGCCGAATAGCGGCGTCGCGCGATCGGCGCCGAACAGCGGCGTCGTGCGCCGGCCGCCCGCAGCGGCCGTCAGGCCGCTTGCACCGATGTGACTGTCATTTGCACATCGCTCACGGCATGCACCAGCATGCGGCTGTGGCTGTTGCCCTGGTGGCATTCACCGGCCTCGATGATGCGGTCCATGGGGTCGCGGTCGTAGGTGATCCACACGCAGCCGCTTTGGCAAACCACCATCTGGCCCAAGGCGTCGGCAATGACCAGGGTCTGGCCCTGCGGCAGGTGGTGGTTTGTGGTGCTGCGGCTGGCGCTGACGCTGGCGGTGGCGCTGGCCTGGTCGCGGCCACGGCCCAGGGACGAAGCCAGTGCAGCCAGCCAACGTGCCAGCGGGCGGGCGGCGGGGGCGGTCAGGGCCAATGCGGTGCTGGGGTTCATGCGGGTCTCCTGCGGGGTTGTCAACGAACAAGCCCAATGTAGGAAACGGCGCCGCTGCCGGCAGCGGCAGATTCACAGCGGCGATGTGACGGATTCACACACGCCCGGCGCACGCACAAAGCTGCGCGTGCGCCGGTGGCGGCGGGCCGCAGCAACTACTGCTTGCGTGCCTCGATGCTCACTTCCACACGGCGGTTGGGCAGCAGGCATTCCTGCAAATCTGCCTTGCGCGTGAAGCGCGTTTCACAGCCGTAGACCTGCTGCTGGTCGCCACTGGCTACGGTGCTGATCAGTGCCGCGCCCACGCCCAGCTTCACCAGTTCGGCCTTCACCGTGGCCACGCGCTTTTCACTCAGGCGCAGGTTGTAGTCGTTCTGCCCGGTGCTGTTGAGCCGGTCGGCGTGCCCACTGAGCTTGATGGACAACACGACGAGCTTTTCGCGCTGCACCTTGCGCACCAGTTCTTCAAGCTGCACCACCGAAAACGGCCGCATGTTCTTGGGGTCGTGCTTGTCAAAGTTGAACAGCACGCCGGCAGACAACTGCACGATCTGCAGCGGTGGCGCCACCGGCGGCACCACCGGCACCGGCACCGGCGGCGGGGCCGGTGCGGCACGCGGCACGGGCGCCGGGTCGGGCGCTGGCACGGCCACCACGGGCGCAGGCGGTGGCGCGGGTGGGTTGCAGCCGTCGTCCAGCACCTGCGCTTCGCCAAACAGGTCTTCGGCAATCTGCACGTAGGGCTTGGCGTGGCGCCACTGCTGCTGGTTGAATTCATTGCCGGCGTGCACCAGTTCCACCTCGGCGCACGCCACCTTCTGCTGCGCGCAGGCAAAGCCGCTGTGGCCCCGCAGTGCGGCGGCGCGGTCCCACAGGTCGGGCCGCAGGCGTGCGGCGCTGTTGACCAGCGGTGTGTCCATGGGCAACGGCGTGGCGCCCCTTTCCATGCCGACAATGAGCTTTTCGCTCTCGGTCATGGCTTCTTGCGGGAAGGCGCTGCGGTCGTTGCGGGTGTATTCGTGCAGGCTCACGTCCAGCCAGCACTGCGCCTTGCCCAGGTGGTAGTCCCGCACCGGGCGGCCACGGTCGTTGAGGCCTTTGATGCGGCCTTGCAGCGTCTCGTAGGCCTTGTGATCGGCCTGGATGGCTTCATCGCTGATGCGCGCCGGGGCCGCGTTCAGCCGCGTTGCCGGGGGCGTGTTGGGCGCCGCCTGCGTGGCTTGCGCCCAGGTGGCTTGGGCCAGGCCGGCCAGCACCGCAGCAGCGGCGATCGAATGCAGTTTGATCATCGGTCCAGGCTCCTGTTGACCACGCGGTCAGCGCCCTTGAAGAGGTTCTCGTCGAACTTGAATCGCAAGCGGATGTAGACCCCGCTGCGGGTGTATTCATAACCGGCCAGGTCGGCGTCGCCGACAAAACCGCTGTGGTTGAAACCGGCCGACAGCCACAGGTTCTGTTGCAGCAGATAGCCAGCTTCCACGCCCACCGCACGCTGGCGTGCACCGTGCTGGCCCATCTGCATGGCGGCCAGCACGCCCACGTCCCAGTTTTCGGTGATGTCGTAGACCAGCCGGCCGGCCAGCAACTGCGCCTGGAAGCTGCTGGGCAGGCCGTTTTCGAAACGGTCTTTCTGCCACTTGGCGGCGACGCGGCCGGTCATCCACCAGGGCCGCGTCGGGTGGTAGTCGGCATGCGCTGACACGATCCAGGCCCGGCTGCTGAGTTTGCCCACTGCAGCATTGCTGGCGTCGGATTCGGTCTTGTATTCGACCTTGCCGAGCGCGTTGACGCGGTTGGTGTCGGTGTCGCGGTAGGCCAGGCCCAGTTGGGCGCGGTCTTGCAGCACGTCGCCACGCGCGGCGTAGTCGGTCTTGAGCAGGTGATTGCGCGCCAGCAGCGTCCAGTCGCGGTCCAGCTTGCGGGCCACCATGGCCTGCAGCAGCGTGGTGTCGAAGCGGTCGTTCTCGGCCGTGCCCGAGATGTCACCCGAACGGCGCAATTCAAGCCTTGAGCTGGCGCGCCACAGCGGGTCGGCAAACCAGTCCACGCCCACGCTGGCGGCGTTGACGCTGGCCGTCTGCCCGCTGATGACACGCAGGTTTTCAAAGGCCGTGCTCACGCGCCAGCCTTCGGCCAGGTTCCAGGTGTTGCGCAGGCCTGAGGCCATTTGCAGGTCACGCCCCGAGATGGCGTCGCGCAGGCGGTATTCGCTGAAGAGCTGGGTGTCTTGCAGGTAGCTGGTGTCCACACCCAGCACCAGCGCACCGGCGTTGCGGCCGGTGTCGGACACGCCCGCAGCCTGCACCCAGCCGCTTTGGTGTTCATAGCGGCCGTACAGGCGTGTGCGTTCGGCCAGTGTGTAGTCGCCACCCAGCGCCACGCGGCGGCGGCGCTCGCCAGACACATCGGCCTCGGCTTCGGCACCCAGCGTCAAACGATCGCTGACGCGGTAACCCGCGCCCAGGCGCACGCTGTTGCTGCGCAGCTTGGTGCCCACCGCCAGGCTGGTGCCTGCATTGGGCAGGCCGCCCTGGCTGATGACGGGCAGGCCGGTCAGCGGGTCCAGCACCTGGTTGCCAAAGCCCAGCGCGCCGCCGCCCGAGCCACTGCCCAGGCTGCTGCTCAGCCCCAGGGTCTGGTCGTAGGGCCAGCTCAGGCTGCCGTTGCCTTGGGTGCCCACGGTTTCGCGCGCGGCACGCAGGCTGGCGTCCAGCGTCAGGCGGTCCACGCCCGTAAAGCGCAGACCCAGCCCAGCCTGGCTGCGTTCGCCGCCGCCGGTGTTGCGGTCTTCGCTCTTCAGGCCTTCGGCATAGAGCTTGATGGTGTCGGTGAGCTTGATGCCGCCGCGTGCATAAAACTCGCCGCGCCCACCATTCAGTGGCGCTGCCGTGTTGTTGAAGAGCGGGGAGGAGCGGCCGACGAACACCCTTGCGTCGGTGCTTTCACCTTCATGCGCCAGTTCCACCCGAAACGCCGCACCGCGCACCTCGCCCACACGCCCGGCCAGGGCGGTAGACGTGCTGGTGTTGGTGGGGTTGGTGTTGACGGTGCTGGTGCTTTGCGCGGCTTCCACCACCAGCGCCGTGCGTTCGGCCAGGCGCACGGTGGCGTTGGCGCTGACCAGGTCGTAGGGCGCCAGCTTGTTGCGGTCGGTGACCACCGAGCCGCCCACTTCAAGGCGCTCGGTGGCGCGCCACTGCGCGTCGGCCCCGGCGGTCCAGAACTCGGTGCCGCCCTGGTCTACCTCGTACGTGACGCGCAGGCTCACGGGGTTGAGGCTGTCGTCCACCGCCGGCAAAAAGCTGGTCAGCAGGATGCGTCCCGAGAACGGCTCAAAGGTGTAATCCACCAGCCGCGCCAGCGCACGCACGCTGACGATGCGCGACGGCTGGGCGCGGTCGCGCACGATGACCTCGACCTTCTCGCTGCCTTCCAGCACGCCGTTGTTGCGCAGGCCATAGGGGCCCGAGCCCTGGCTGGCCACTTCTTCCACCACCTGGCGCAGCGTGTCTCGGAACGCAAACACGTTGCCCGCCAGGCTGCCTTGTTCGTGGTGCAGGCGCACGCCGGTGGCGGTGCGGTTGTAGTTGCCCAGGCTGCGCTGCTTGAGCGAGGCCACGGCGCCCTGCCCCAGCGGCTGCGTGAAACCGTCGCCGGTGACAAAGTCGCCGTACAGGGCGTAGCTCTTGTTCTTGTCGATGCGCACGTAGAGCCGGTCGCCGCTGCGGGCGTCAAAGCTGCGCAAAGACGCGTCGCCATAAACCGGGTACAGCTCGTCGGGCCGCACGTCGCGCAGCAGGCGCGCACGGGTGGCCTTGTCGCTGTCGTAGGCGGCCGTGAGCAGCAGGTCGCCGCGAACCGTGCCCTTCAGGTAGAAGGCCGTGCGTGCCGCCACGTTGGACTTGCCGCCGTTGAACTGGCGGCTCCAGCTCTCAATTTCCTGCTCGAAGCCGTCACTGCGCCGCGCAGGGGTGATGACCCCTTTGTTGCGGAAGCTCACGATGCCTTCCACCAACCCGGCGGCGATCATGGGCCGCAGGTCGGGCACGAAGCTGATGGTGCCGGCGGCTTCTTCGCTGCCGGCGCTGATGCGCACGCGCACGTCCTGCGCTTCGGCTGGGGCCAGCAGGGTGAATTCGGCGACGCCGTTTTCCACCTTCAGCTGCACGCCGGGGGTGGCGCGGTCGGCGTCGGCGCGGCGCGGGCCGAATTCGTCGGTGCGGGCGCCGGGCAGCAACACGCGGCCGCCGGAATGTTCAACCGTGGCCAGCACGGTCTTGGCCAGCGGCTTGCCGTCGCGCCCGAACAGGCGCACACGCAGCTTCACCGGCGCCTGGCCGTCGGCCGGCACGGCGTTGCCGTCCACGTCCACCACGATGCGGCTCACGTCGCCGTTGGCGGCGTAGTCTGCGCCCGCCTGTTCACCCCGGAAGACCACCGGGGGCTGCGCGTCCAGCCCCGGCGCGCGTGGCGTGAGCGTGGCGTCACCGGCCGTGGTGGCGGTGTAGCGCACGTCGCTGGGCAGCGCAGCCGGCGGCTGGGTCTGGGCCTGCGCGGCCAGGGCGATGAGGCCCAGGGCCAGCACGCCATGTGGCTTGCGAGCGATGCGGTCAGCGCGCGCCATGGCTGCCTCCTGCATCGGCGGCCTGGCCGCTGTCTCTTCCCGTGGGGGCGGGCTTGTTCATCGGCAACTCGGTGCTCGGCACATTCGTCTCGTCTTCAACCGGGCCCGGGGGTGGCGGCACCGGCGCTCGGGGTTTGGGCACACGCTGGTTGGCGCCGTCGGTGCCCTGTTGCGGGGACGTGACGGTGCTCTTGCCATGCGCCTTGCTGTCAAAACGCAGCACGGGGCCACGCTTCTTTTCGGGCTCGGGCGCACGCACCTCGCCTTGTGCGCGGCGCGCCTTGGTCTGCTCCAGCACGGTGTTGGAGCAACTGCCTTCCACGAAGTCGGCGCGGTGCAGTTCACCGTTCTTCAGATCCAGCCACAGGCTGCCGCCATCGCCCAGGTTGCGGTTGCTCGACGTGGTCAGGCGCGAGCCGCGTGGCAAGGTGAGTGAATCCACCTTCAGCACCGCGCTGCGCGGCGGCAGGCCACACATGCTGTACTTGCCTTCGCTGTCGGACACCAGCGTGGTGCCGTCCTGCATGACCAGGCGCACACCAGGGATGCCCAGTTCTTCGGCGTCTTGCACGTGGTTGTGGTTGCAGTCCACGAACACCTTGCCGGCGAAGCAGGCGTCGGTCGTGAACACACCGCCGCTGACCTTGACGCGGTAGCTGCCTTCGTTGGTGGCCACACTGCCTGCGCGCGGTTTGAAGCCGGCGTCCACACAACCCGCCGGCACGCCGCAGGCATGGGCCTGTGCGTGGTTGACGCCGTCGCCCTGCATGGCGCCCACGTCCACCCGCACGCGGTAGCGCAGCACGGCCTGGCCACCCGTCAATGGGCCCAGGTTGAAGGCCAGGGTCGGGCCTACGCCACCTTGCGGATCGGCTATGCGCGTGTCCCCCACCATGGCCGTGCCACGGATGTAGGTAAAGCCGGCGGGCAGGCGGTCCAGCACCGTGGTCTGGCGCGGCACGGGGCCCGACGTGACGCGCACGGTGATGCTGTAGCGCACGCTGTCGCCGATCTCGGCGGTGCTGCGGTCACCCGTCTTGGCCAGTGCAATGCCGGTGGGCAGGGCCGGGTCGAGCGGGATGTGGTTGTGGATGATGTTGGCACCCGCCGAGCCCGACGTCAGGGTCAGAAAGTAGCTGGTGGCCGGGCCGGCGTCGCCCGTGGGCGCTGCGGCCTGCGGCTGCACGGCAAACACCGAACCTGCGCCGCCTGTGGGCACCAGCGGGCCAGTGCTGGGCGGGATGGCCGTGGACTGGAAGCTGTAGCCCGAGCCCGGCGGCGGCGTCACCGTCAAACCAAAAGTACAGGATGCCGGCGCGGTGGGGCCGAACAGGAACTGATAGAAGCCATCGGCCCCGACCGTCATGGACACGCGGCCGCCGTTGAGTGTGTAGCCCCCCAGCGTGGCGCCCACCAGGCCGGTGGCCGGGTCCCACGCGGCGCAGGCGCCCACGGGTTCCAGCGTCACCACCGCGCCGGGCATGGGCGTACGCAGGCCGGAGTCGTAGACCACGCCGCTCGGGTCCACCGGCAGGCTTTGCTGCGGCAGGTCTTGCCCCGGCGCCAGCACCACGCTCAGTTGCGGGCTGTTGCCGGTGCCGACGCAGGAACTGGCCGTGCCGGTGGCAGCGGCGTCGGCCTTGCACGTGGCGCCACTGGAGCCGGGGGCAGTGTCACCATTCACCGGGTAGCCAAACACGATGCCCGAAGCCGGGTCGCGGAAGCGCACCGCCAACGGCACACCCGGCATCAGGTCGGCCACGCGGTAGCTGCCGTCTGCGGCCGTAGTGGCGCGGCCCACGATGGCGCCGGTGGCGGTGTCGATGATCTCCACGCCCCAGCCCGGCAGCCGGCGGTCAGCGCTGTCCAGCACACGTGGGCTACTGCCGTTGTCGTACCAGGCCGTGCCCGAGATGGACGCCGCCAGTTGCACCGGCGTGGGCGTGCGGCACACGTTGTGCTCCACCGCCGCGCTGCACACGGGCAGGCTGGCCGGGTTGTTGGCAAAGGCGTCGCGCTCGGCGGCGCTGGGGCGGCGGGCGTCTATTTCGCCACCGCCGTCCACCATCACCACGTTGTTGACGGGTGCGTTGGCCGCTGCCGCCGCTGCCACGTTGACGGTGGCCGTGATGGCATCGGCGCTGGTGGCACCGGCCGCCAACACGGTGCTGCTGGTGCAGGCAAAGCTGCCGGCGCCGGCCGCGCCGACGCAGGCCCAGCCCGTGCCTGCGGGCGTGGCGGCCAGCGTCAGGCCGGTGGGCAGGCGGTCACTCACCGTGTAGGCGCCGCTGCTGGCAATTTCACCCGCGTTGCGCACGCTGATGCGGTAGCTGCCGGCAAAGCCCACCGTGAAGCGCGGCTCCACCAGGCTCTTGCTGACGAGCAAGTCGGGTGAATGCGTGAGCTCACCAAAGTTGTTGCCCGTGGACCGCGCGCCCGGTGTCAGCACCACAGCGCTGATGACCGATGCGGGCACCGACGGCCCCGTGGCCGTGCCGCCCGCGCTGCCCGGCGTGGTGATGCCGCCCACCGTGCCGGGCGGTTGCGTGGGCTGGGTGATGACGTAGTTGCCGGGGCGCAGGTTGTTGAAGCTGTAGCTGCCGTCGGCGCCAGTGGCCACGGTGACACTCACTGCGTTGCCCAGGTCGTCGGTGCCGGTCAGCACCAGGGTCACGCCGCCCAGGCCGGTTTCGGTGCCGTCGGGTTGGCCGTTGTTGTTGTTGTCACCGTAGAC
The DNA here is from genome assembly GCA_964620975.1 of uncultured Rubrivivax sp. Taxonomy (GTDB): domain Bacteria; phylum Pseudomonadota; class Gammaproteobacteria; order Burkholderiales; family Burkholderiaceae_C; genus Rubrivivax. The sequence goes on from CAZUKT010000019.1 coordinate 14,058, forward strand.
ACGGCCTGCGACTTGCGCGCCAGGCACTTCGCCAAAGTTGTTGGCGCTGGACACGTCGCCCACGCCCAGGCTGATGGCGCTGAGCGCGCTGGGCGTGGTGGCCACCGGCGTGGCCGTGCCACCGCGTGAGCCCGGCACGGTGATGCCGTTGACGGTGTCGGCGGGCTGCGTGGGTTCGCGCAGCGTGTAGTTGCCGGGTGAGAGCTCGGCAAAGCTGTATGCGCCGCTGGCGTCGGTGGTGGCACTGCGCGCCACGGGGCGGCCTGCGGTGTCGGTGCCAACCAGTTCCACCGCTACGCCGGCGATGCCAGTTTCTGCACCGTCGATGAGGCCGTTGTTGTTGCTGTCGAGCCAGACACGGCCTTGCAGCCCGCTGGAGTTGGGAATCTCGGCAAAGTTGTTGGCCGTGGACGTGGCGCCCGAAGTGGCCAGCACGATGCCGCTGATGGCGCTGGGTGCCGCGGCCGGCAGCGTGGCCGTGCCACCGGCCGAGCCCGGCAGCGTCTTGCCGTTGCTCGTGCCCAGCGGCTGGGTCGGTTCGGTCACGGTGTAGGTGCCAGGCCGCAGGTCGGTGACGGCATAACTGCCGTCGGCAGCGGTGTTGACCGTGCGCGAAACCGCAGCGCCCGTGTCGTCGGTGCCGGTAATGACGATCTGCACGCCGCCCAGGCCGGTGTCGGCGGGCGGGTTTTGCTGGCCGTTGTCGTTGACGTCAATGAACACCGTGCCGCTGATGCCCACAGGCAGCAGTTCACCAAAACGGTTGTTGATGGAATCAGCCCCCGCCGCCAGCGTGATGCCGCTGACCGCGCTGGGCGTGGTGGCCACGGGTGTGGCACTGCCGGTGGTGGTGCCGGCAATGCTGCCGGCGCTGCTGCGGCCGTTGAGCGTGGCCGCGCCACCCACGGCGGGTTGTGCCGCTTGTTCGGTAACGGTGTAGCCCGCACCCACGGCGGCCAGCAGGTCGTTGAAGGTGTAGTTGCCGGTGGCGTCGGTGGTGGTGGTGCGCGTGACGGCGCCGTTGGCGTCAGTGCCTGTGAGCGTGACCGTGACGCCCGCGATGCCAGGCTCGCCGGGCTGCTGCGTGCCGTCGTTGCTGGTGTCCAGGTACACCGTGCCGGCGATAGAGCCCGCACGCTCGCCAAAGTGGTTGCCGGTGGAGCCGCCTGCCGGCAGGTTGCTCAGCGTGATGGCGTTGGCCGCGCCGCTGCTGCCGGCCGTGCCGGGGTTGACGCCGCCGTCGGCATAACCGCCGGGCTGCACCTGGCACAGCGTGTAGGTCAGGCCGGCGCTGATGCCGCTGAAGCTGTAGTTGCCCGATGCGTCGGTGGTGGCCGTGGCCACCAAGGTGCCACCGCAGTTGGCACCCAGCACCAGGTTGACCACCACACCGCCGATGCGGCCGTCGGTGGGCGGGCTGTCGATCTGGCCATCGCGGTCGCGGTCCAGGTAGACGGTGCCGCTGATGCTGGTGCTGGGCAACTCGCCAAAAAGGTAGCCCGTGGCCTGCACGGCCGCACCCAGGTTGATGGCGGTGACGCGGTCGTTGACGGCTGTGCTGCCGGCGGCGGTGCCGGCGGTGTCGCGCCCATCGTTGAAGCTGCCGGCGCCGGCCGGGATGCTGCCTTCGAGCACCGTGTAGCCGGTGGCGTCGCTTTGCAGCAGGTCGTCAAAGCGGTAGTTGCCGCTGGCGTCGGTGGTGGTGGTGAGCAACACGCTGGCGCCGCCGACGCTGCGGCCGCTGAGCGTGACCGTGACGCCAGCGATGCCGGCTTCGGCCGCGTCGCGTGCGCCGTTGTCGGTGTTGGCGGGCGTGGCCGCGCTGTAGTCGGCGTAAACGCTGCCCGCCAGTGACGCCACCCATTCGCCAAAGTGGTTGCCCGCCGAACCCGTGATGGGCAGGTTGCTGAGCGTGATGGCGTTGGCAGCGGCGCTGCTGCCACTGCCCCCGGCGATGACGCCACCGTCGCCATATGCGGCGGGTTGCTCCTGGCACAGCGTGTAAGTCAGGCCGGCGCTGATGCCACTGAAGGCGTAGTTGCCAGCAGCGTCGGTGGTGGCGGTGGCCACCGCAGCACCGCCGCAGTTGGCACCCAGCACCAGGTTGACCACCACGCCGGCAATGCGGCCGTCGGCGGGCTGGCTGTCGATGACGCCGTCACGGTCGCGGTCGATGAACACCGTGCCGGTGATGGGCGCTATCGGCAGTTCACCAAAGTCGTAGTTGGTGGCCACCACACCCGCGCCCAGCGGCACGGCACTGGTGCTGTCGTTGGCGCCGGTGCCGCCGGCGGTGCCGACGCGGTCGAGGCCGTCGTTGTAGACACCGCTGCTGCCGGGGATGGCGCCTTCGGTCACGGTGTAGCCGGCCGCGCTGGCTTGCAGCAGGTCGTCAAAGCGGTAGTTGCCGCTGGCGTCGGTGACGGTGCTCAGGCTGACCAGGGCGTTGTTGATGTCGCGGCCAAGCAAAGTGACGGGTACGCCGGCAATGCCGGTTTCACCTGCGTCGCGCACGCCGTTGTTGTTGTTGGCTGGCGTGGCGGCGCTGTGGTCGGCGTACACCGAGCCAGCGATGGCGGCCACGCGCTCGCCAAAGTGGTTGCCCGCCGAGCCGGTGGCCGGCAGGTTGCTGATGGCGATGCTGTTGGCGGCACCTGCCGTGGCACCTGTGCCAGGGGTTTCGACGCCCTGGCCGTAGCCTGAGGGCTGGCTCTCGCACACCAGGTAGCTGCCCCCGGCGGCAACATTGGCAAAGTTGTAGTTGCCACTGGCGTTGGTGGTGGTGCGCTGCAGTTCGGTGCCGCTGCTGCAGTCGGCACCACGCACCAGCCGCACCACAACGGCACCCAGCCGTGCGTCGGTGGGCGTGGTGTCCAGCGTGTCGTTGCGGTTGCGGTCAACGTATACCGTGCCGCTGATGCTGGTGTTGGGCAACTCGCCAAACAGGTAACCCGTGGCTTGCTGGCCCGCCGCCAGGTTGATGGCCGCAAGCACGTCAGCCCCTACGGTGCCGCCTGCGCTGCCGGTGGTGTCCTTGCCATCAAGAAACAGCCCGGCGGCCGGCGGCACGGTGCCTTCGGTGACGGTGTAACCCTGGGCGTTGGGGGCGACAAGGTTGTCAAAGAGGTAGTTGCCGCTGGCGTCGGTGTTGACGGTGATGTTCACGGGCTGGTTCAGCACGTTGGTGCCGCTCAGCGTGACAGGCACGTTGGCGATGCCCGCTTCGGCCGCGTCACGCACGCCGTTGTCAAACTGCGCCGGCACGCCCGCGCCGGTGTCGGCGTACACCGAGCCGGCCAGTGAAGCCAGCGTCTCGCCAAAGTTGTTGTTGGCCGAGCCGGCCGTGGCCAGGTTGCTGACCGTGGCCACGTTGCTGCCGGCGCTGCCATTGGCGCTGCCCGTGCCATAACCGGCCGGCTGCGTCTGGCACACCAGGTAGTTCTGGAAGGCGCGCACATTGCTGAAGAGGTAGCTGCCGTCGGCCAGCGTTTGGGTGGTCTGCACAACAGTGCCGCTGGTGCAGTCGGCGCCCTGCACGAGACGGACTTCCACACCAGGCAAGCGCGTCGCTTCGCCGGCGTCGAGCACGGTGTCGCGGTTGTTGTCCACCCACACCAGGCCGCTCACGCTGCTGGTCTGCACTTCACCGAAGTTGAAGAGCGTGCCGTCGGTGCCGGCCGACAAGTCAATGGCCGCGATACGGTCGGTGCCCGCCACGGGCGTGTCGGCCTGCGCGGTGCAGCCGCTGGCGCAGGCCGCCGCGTTGACCAGGCCCGGGTTGACCGGGCCGTTGCGCAAACCAACCGGCGTGGTGGGCAGCGGCTCTTGCAGCGTGTAGCTGACAAACGGGTCCAGCGCAGTGAAGCTGTAGGCACCCGCGGCGTCAGTCGTGGTGGTGCGCAGCACGGCGCCGGTGGTGGCGTCCAGCAGTTGCACAGTCGCGCCGGCGATGGGCGCGTCGGTGGCGGCATCACGGCTGCCATTGGCGTTGTCGTCACGGTAGACAAAACCCGCCAGGCTGGGCACTCGCACTTCAGGGAAGTTGTAGCGCACGGCGGCTGCGCCACCGGCCAGCACCACGGCGCTGTAACTCGATGCCCCGGCACTGCCGCCACTGGCATAGGTGCCCCCAGCGGACGGCGCCGCCGCACCCACTGCGGGCGGCGTGGCCGGGCTGTTGACAAAACCCGAAGGCTGCGCCACCTGGGCCACGGTGTAGCCGGTGGTGGCGTCCGATGGCGCCAGGCCGGTGAAGCTGTAGTTGCCGCTGGCGTCCACCGGGGCCAGCAGATTGACGGCGTTGCCGTACAGGTCAGTGCCGGTCAGGCGCACGGTGCCGCCGGTGATGCGCGGCTCTTGCGCTGCGGCCTGGGGCGTGCCGGCATTGCCGCCGGCGCGGCTGCGGTCTTCAAACACGGTGCCTGCCAGGCTGGTGGCCTGCACCTGCACCACGGCGTTGGCGGTGTTGTTGGTGGCGTCACCGTCTATGGACAAGGCCTCGCCGCCGGCGTCCAGCCCCGGCGACACGGTGGCCGTGTTGGCGCGGTCGTTGAGGTAGGGCCCGGTGAAGAACCCTTGCTTGGGCCGCGCGTAAAGGCGCACCGCCACCGCATTGGCGGCGGCGGCGCTGCCGGGGAAGGCACCGTCGAGCACGCAGTTCACGGTTTGCTGCTGGCCCGGTGTAACGATGGCGGCCGGCGTGGCCGTGCAGGCCAGGTTGCTGACGCTCAGGCCGGCAAAGGCGCCGGGCGTGGCCACGGGCGCGAATGCACCGGTGCTGAGCCATTCAAAGTTGGCCGGCAACACGTCGGCAAAGCGGATTTGCGTGGTGGGGTTGGCGCCGTTGTTGCGCACGGTGATGGCGTATTCCACCGGCTGGTTGACGTTGACCGGGCTGGCGGTGATGCGCGCCTTGCTGATGGCCAGGTCGGTCTTGGGGAAGATGACGTCATTGACCGACGCCAGGTTGTTGCCGGCCGCTGCTGGCGGCGCAAAGACACAACTGCCGCTGCTTTCATGCCCACTGAGCGTTTCGTCAGAGCACACGCGCGCAGCGTTGCCCACCGAAATGACGGCCGGCGGGCCGGCCAGCGTGAATGTCAGCTCAAAGTTGACTTCACTGTTGGGCGCCAGAAAGTTGGCCGCCCCCGCCGCCAGGGTGCAGGCCACGTCGGCGTTGGGCGCTGCCTGGGTGCAGGCCACGCTGCCGATGTTCTTGGTGTTGTCGCGTGCAAAGCCAGACTCCGCCGCCACCGCATTGACGGCCACAACGCCCACGAGCGTGACGGTGTAACCCGCCGGTGCGGTGATGCGGTCGGTGACGGTGATGTTTTCAGCCCGCGAAGGCCCGTTGTTCTGCGCACGGAAGCGGTAGCGCAACGGGTCGGTGAAACCAAAACTGCCTTGGCCGCTGGGCAGCACCCGTGCCTTCTTCGACACCAGGTCCACCTGCGGCACCCGGATGTCCACCTGGGCGGTGGCGCTGTTGTTGGACGTGGATGCGCCGTCATTGCAGGCACCAAAGGCCGCCGTGGACAGCGATTCACAGTTTTGCGCCGGGTCGATGGCCACTTGCGCGGTGTTGAAAACCGTGACCACCGGGCTCGGCAGCGGTGCGAACTTGAGCACCCGCGTGACGATGCTGATGGTGTAGAAATCGTAGCGGCGCACGGTGCGGCCCGCTGGCGTGGCGCAGCTGACGAGGCCCGTGCCGGTGGTCACCGTGCACGTCATGGGGGGTGCCAAGGCGCCGCCTGCAGCGCTGGCCGAAAGCACCAGGAACCGCGTCGGGTCCACCACGTCGGTGACGGTCATGGCGCCGGTGATGGCGTTGGGCCCGAGATTGCGCGCCACGATGCTGAAGCTCACGTCCTGGCCCACACGTGGCGACGTGCCGCTGTTGGGGGGCGACGCGGTCTTGGACGGCACGGCCGGGTCCACGCGGCCCTGCACCACCAAGGCAGCAGCGTCTTGCAGCTGCCCGCCCGGCGTGGCACTGGCCACGGCATTGGGCGAAGAAATGGTGGCGGTGTTGGTGAAGGTGCCGGACTCAAAGGGCCGGCTCAGGCGCACCACCGCCTGCAGCGTGGTGCCGGGCACCACGTTGGTGAAGGTGCAGCTCAGGTTGCTGCTGCCGGCCGGCACGCTGGCCGGGCAGCTGCCGCTGGCCGCGCCGGCCAGCACCGTGGTGGCCACTTGCGCGGCCGGCGTCTGGTAGCCCGGGATGCCGGCACCCGGCGACGCCACGTTCAGGATGGCCGGCAGCGTGTCGCTGATCAGCAGCGTGGGAATGGTGGCCTGCACGGCATTGGCCGCCGTGCTGGGTGTGGTGACGGTGATGCGCCAGTACAGGCTGCCGTCTGCGGCCAGCACGGTGGGCGCAGCGCCCACGGCGTCAACCCAGGTGACGCCGTCGCGCGACGACTCCTTCACCACCGACATCTGCGCTTGCCCCAACACCACCGGCGTGCCCGTGGCGCCGCGTGACGCGCAGTCTGCACCGGCGTTTTCATTGCCGTCAGGCGGCTGCGGGCCGTCAGCGGCGGT
>CAZUKT010000020.1:0-12203 GCA_964620975.1 uncultured Rubrivivax sp.
ATGCAGTTCGAGGCCCTGCAGGCCTTCGGCCGCACCTACATGCCGGCGGTGGTGGGCAAGCTGGAGCATTACCGCGGCGAGCGCCCCATCTTCGACCTCTTCGGCATCGAGGAAGACGTGGCCAAGGCCCTGGCCCGGCGCGTGGACCTCAAGAGCGGCGGCTACCTCATCATCGACCAGACCGAAGCCCTGACCACGGTGGACGTCAACACCGGCGGCTTCGTGGGCGCCCGCAACTTTGAAGACACCATCTTCAAGACCAACCTTGAAGCGGCCGGTGCCGTGGCGCGCCAACTGCGGCTGCGCAACCTGGGCGGCATCATCATCACCGACTTCATCGACATGCTGCGTGAAGACCACCAGCAGGCCGTGCTGGCCGAACTGCGCAAACAACTGGCACGCGACCGCACACGCACCACGGTCAGTGGCTTTACGCAGTTGGGCCTGGTGGAAATGACACGCAAGCGCACGCGCGAAAGCCTGGCCCACATGCTGTGCGAGCCCTGCCCCACCTGCCAGGGCCGCGGCCAGGTCAAGACCGCTCGCAGCGTGTGTTACGACATCCTGCGCGAGATCTTGCGCGAGGCACGCCAGTTCAGCCCCCGTGAATTTCGCGTCGTGGCCAGCGCCACGGTGGTGGAAATGCTGCTGGACGAAGAAAGCGTGCACCTGGCGGGCCTGAGTGAATTCATCGGCAAACCGATTTCACTGAGTGCCGAGCCGACGATGAACCCGGAGCAGTACGACATCGTGCTGCTCTGAAGCGCGCCTGGGTGACACAGACTTCGCAACAGTTCGTCATCAAACCTGATCCGGCTTCACGGCGACGCCGCACAAAATCCGCGAGCTCTGGTGCGTGCGAAAGGTTGGCCTGTGGACCGTCGTCTTGTTTGTTCCGTCTGGGCGGCCCTGGCCCTTGTCCTGGCACTACCCGCCGCCCAGGCCCAACCCGTGGCCGAACGTGTGGACACGCTGCTGCGGCAGATGACGCTGGAAGAAAAGATCGGCCAGCTCACGCAGGTTTCGGGCAAGTGGGCGGCCACCGGCCCGGTTACCTTCAACGGCGACCACGAAGAAGAAATCCGCAGCGGCCGTGTCGGCGCCATGCTCAACGTGCTGGGCGCTGCGCGCACCCGTGCGCACCAGCAGGTGGCCCTGCAGTCGCGTTTGAAGATCCCGCTGCTCTTTGGCCAGGACGTGATCCACGGCTACAAGATGACATTCCCCATTCCGCTGGCCGAAGCCGCCAGCTGGGACCTGGCGCGCATTGAGCAGTCGGCCCGCATTGCCGCCACCGAAGCCGCCGCCAGCGGCATCCACTGGACTTTTGCGCCCATGGTGGACGTGGCACGCGACCCACGCTGGGGCCGCGTCATGGAAGGCGCCGGTGAGGACACCTGGCTCGCGTCACGCATTGCCACCGCACGTGTCAAGGGATTCCAAGGCACGGGCCTGGGTGCGCTGGACTCGGTCATGGCCACGGCCAAACACTTTGCGGCCTACGGCGCCGCCGTGGGCGGGCGCGACTACAACTCGGTGGACATGAGCCAGCGGCAACTGCTTGAGACCTACCTGCCGCCCTTCAAGGCCGCGCTGGACGCCGGTGCGGCCAGCTTCATGAACGCCTTCAACGACGTCAACGGCGTGCCCGCCAACGGCAGCCGCTACCTGCAGCGCGACATTCTCAAAGGCGCCTGGGGCTTCACGGGTTTGGTGGTGTCCGACTGGGGCTCCATCGGTGAAATGACCCAGCACGGCTATGTGGCCGACGACAAGGCCGCCGCACGGGCGGCCATCACCGCTGGCAGCGACATGGACATGGAAAGCAGCGCCTACCGCAGGCACCTGCCCGCGCTGGTGGCCGAAGGTGCCGTGGATGTGGCGCTGGTGGACGACGCGGTGCGTCGTGTGCTGCGCAAGAAGTTTGAGCTGGGATTGTTTGACGACCCCTTCCGCTACAGCGACGAAACACGTGAACAGGCCACGCTGGCGCGGCCCGAACACCGGCAGGCTGCACGCACTTTGGCGGCTCACAGCATCGTGCTGCTCAAGCACACGCCGGGTGTGTTGCCGCTGTCGGCAAAACACAAGACGGTGGCCTTTGTGGGGCCGCTGGTGAAGGCCGTGAAAGACAACCACGGCGGCTGGGCCGTGAATCTGCCCGGTGTGGACTACACCCCGTTCATCGTCACGCAGTGGGACGGCCTGCGGCGCGCACTGCCCGCCAGCACCAGGCTGCTGTACGCCCAGGGCTGCGACGTGAAGTGCGACAAGCGCAGCGGCTTTGCGCAAGCGGTGGCCGCCGCACGCCGGGCCGACGTGGTGGTGGTGAGCGTGGGTGAGAGCGCCAACATGAGCGGCGAGGCCGCAAGCCGCAGCCACATCGGCCTGCCGGGCTTGCAAGAAGAACTCATCCAGGCCCTGCATGCCACCGGCAAACCCGTGGTGGTGCTGGTCAACGCCGGCCGGCCGCTGGTCTTTGGCTGGACGGCCGAACACGCACATGCCGTCCTCATGACGTGGTGGCTGGGCAGCGAGGCGGGCAACGCCATTGCCGACGTGTTGACGGGCGCCGTCAACCCCGCCGCGCGGCTGCCCATGACGTTTCCGCGCAGCGTGGGCCAGATCCCCATCTACTACAACCACTTCAACACGGGCCGGCCGCCCACGGGTGACGCACAGGGCCAGTTTCGCAGTGGCTACATCGACGAAAAGGTGTCGCCGCAATACGCCTTTGGCCACGGCCTGAGCTACACCACGTTTGCCTACAGCAAGCTCCAGCTTGACCGCACGCAACTGCGCGGCAATGACACGCTTGCCGCCTCGGTGGACATCACCAACACCGGCGTGGTGGCGGGTGAAGAAGTGGTGCAGCTGTACCTGCGCGACCGTGTTGCTTCGGTGGTGCGGCCGGTGAAGGAACTGCGGGGCTTTGCCAAGATCAGCCTGCGGCCCGGTGAAACACGCAGCGTGCGCTTTGTCATTGGCCGCGACACGCTGTCGTTCTTCAACGCTGGCCTGCAGTGGGTGGCCGAGCCGGGCGACTTTGACATCATGATCGGTGCTTCGTCGGCAGACATCCGTCTGCGCGACACGTTTGCACTGGTCGAATGAACCTGCCTGCACCCACGCCGCCGCCGCCACCCCCTTTGCCAACCGACGCCGCCGCGCCGGCCGGCGCCAAGGCGCGGCTCGCCTGGATCACACCCGAACCTTTGAACGTGGCGCCGCACCTGGTGGGCATGCCGCTGGCGCCGCCCGCACGCCGCGCGTGGGCCATGGGGGTGGACCTGGTGGTGGTGGCGCTGCTGTCGGGTGTGAGCGGTTTCTGGCTGCTGGGTGGGCTGGCCCTGGTGCTGCTGCAATTGCGCAGCCAGAAGGGCAGCACCACGCGCAAGCGCCAGGTGGTGGGCTGGCTCGGCGCCGGGCTGCTGGTGCTGCTGGCGCTGCAGTCGGCCAAGAGCGACTGGGAAGAACGTGACGGCGGCCCCGCCGCGGCCGAGGCTGCAGACGCTGCAGACGCTGCGGCCGAAGCTGCGGCTGGGGTGGCGGTGTCCACACCCAACTTGCCCGGCTTTGCCGTGGCGGCATCGGCGACCGCAGCCGCGTCGGCCGCGTCAGCGGCTGCGCCAGCCTCAGCGGCTGCTGCGGCTGCCGAGGCCGCAGCGGCGAGCGCCGAAGTGCGCCTTGCCCAGCTGCAGGCGGAACTGGACGCCGCACGCAAACCACGCACCTGGCGCCAGCAGGTGGACGCGGTGCTGGAATCGGTGGGCGCACGCTTTGGCTGGGGCATCGTTTACTTTGCGCTGCTGCCCGCTTGGTGGGGCGGCCAGACCGTGGGCAAGAAGCTCTTCGGCCTGCAGGTGGTAGAGCTGACCGGCAAGCCCATGACCGTGCTGCGCTGCCTGAAGCGCTATGGCGGCTACGCGGCCGGCATGGCCACCGGCGGCCTGGGCTTTGCACAGGCCCTGTGGGACCCAAACCGCCAGGCGCTGCAAGACAAGGCCGCGCACACGGCGGTGGTGGACTTGCGCGGCGCCCGTGCCGAAGTGGAGCAGGGGATGGACGTGCGGGCAACCGACGCCTAGTCTTCAACGCTAGCACCGGCCCCCCAAACTCCGGAGTTAGGCCCGATGGGGGATGCCGGCGTCATCCGCATGCACGATGCCATGACTGGGCCTCTGCCTTGACCATGGCCGCACTGCAGGCATGGGGCCTGCGTGAAGGGAAACGCCATGATCCACGCAGCGCAGCGTCTGGCCCTGATTTGTTTTGCCCTGGCCCTGGGCGGTTGTTCGCACACGTTGGCCACCTTCAACGAGCCGCTGCCGCCACCCGGCGGCGCGGCCTCGGCACCCGCAGGCCACGGCGCGCCGCGCGCCACCTTTGCGGTAGACGGCTCGCGTGGGCAGCCCAAGGCGCTGGTGTACCTGTCGCTGTCGGGCGGGGGTTCACGTTCGGCCTACATGGCCGCCGGGGCCATGTTGCGGCTGGCCAGGGTGGACCCCGAGATCGACTTTCTGGCCGAAGTGGACGTGATGTCGGCCGTCTCCGGCGGCACCATGGCCGCTGGCTTTTATGCGGCCACCCGCGACGAAAGCATTTGGGCACCCGACATCATCACGTCGCTGCAAGGCCTTGCGCCGGGCGCGCTGGCGCCCCTGCGGCTGGGTGAACAAGGGCTGCTGCATTGCGACGCGGTGGTCGCACCCGCAGCCACTTTGAGGGCCGCTTCGGTGGGGGGCGTGGCCGGTGGTGTTGCAAGTGATGTGGCCGCGAAAGCGGCCCTGTACGACCTGCTGCAGCGCCTGGGCCCGGCGCTGGGGCCGAGCCGGGCCGACCGCTTGCGCCGCCTGTGTGAACAGGCCCCCATGCAGAGCCTGCGTGGCTGGTCAGACGCCAGCGCAAAGAGCCACATGGCACGCAACTACATGCTGCGGGGGCTGGGCAACATGCTGTGGCCGTTGAACGTGGTCAAGTACTGGTCCACCAGTTTTGACCGAAGCGACATCATGGCGCAGACCCTGGCCGACAACCTGTTTGACACCCCCGTGTTGGGCCGCGACCTGACGCTGGGTGAACTGAACCCGACACGGCCCTTCTTGCTTATCAACGCCACCAACGCCACGCGCCATGAAGGCGGGCAGGCCTTTCCTTTTGGCACCACCTTCACCTTCACTGAAGAAGACTTCCGTGACCGCATCGCGTCTGACATCCACCGCTACCCGCTGGCGCGGGCGGTGATGGCGTCTTCCACCTTCCCCGGCGTATTTGCCACCATGACAATGCGCGACTGGCGTGGCGCCCCTGTCGACCAACCCCCAAAGGACCGCCGTTTCCTGCACCTCTTTGACGGGGGCAACTCTGACAACCTGGGTTTGCGCGCCATCAAACGCAGCCTGCTGCAACTGCACGTGCAAGGCAAGCTGCAGGACTACGACCGCATCGTGGTGCTGCTGGTGGATGCGTTTACGGTGCCCAGTGGCGCACGCCGCAATGACCCCGACCCGCGCGGCCTGATCAGCTACCTGGTGGACGCCAACATCACCGACGCCGTGGACTCGCTGCTGCAGGCCAACCGCACGCGCCTGGTGTCTGAATTTGACCTGGCCGAGCTGCGCTGGAACGACCGTGACTGCCGCGCAGAGTCACGCAACCTGCCGGTGGACTTGTGCGAGCAATTGGCGGCCAAGGCGCCCACCGGGGCCTTGCGGCTGAACGACAAGCTGGTTTTTTATCACATGGGTTTTGACGACGTGCTGCCGCGCGACGGCGACACGTCCAGCGCAGCCGAGGCGCGGCGTGACCTCAAGCGCGAGCTTGACCGCATCCCCACGTCGCTGCAGTTGAGTGGCAAGGACGCCGCATACATTGACCAGGCGCTGGACCACATCATCAAGCCCGAAAGCCAGTGCCTGCAGCAGCTCAAGCGCTTGTTGCTGGCCGACCGCGCAGACGCAGCCGACGTGATGCAAACGCGCTGCGCCTGTGTGGACCAGGAAGGCCGCCAGGTGCTGGAACTGCCGGCCGAGCCCGCCGTCAATGCACCCGGCCGGCCGCTGATGTGCGCGGCGCCACCAGACAGGCGCTGACGGGCGCTGGGTGGGGCTGAGCGGCACTGGTGGCACTGAGCGGCGGTGCTTGTGGTGCGCGGCCTGCGTGGCCGCTGTCAGTGGTCGTAGCTGACCACACGCAGCAGCCGCCAGCCGCTGCCGCTGCGCTGCCACACGTGCATGAAGCGGTAGGCCTCGCAGTTTTTCTTGCCCGCTTCGGTGCGGCAAAAGAGGTGGGTGCTGTTTTGCATGGCGCCAAATTCTCCTAGCGCAAACACCTCGGTGCTGCCCGGCACCAGCTCGCGCTGCACGGGCGGGCCGCGCGAGAAGTTGCTGGCCAGCATGCGCAGGTTGTCTTCGTAGCCGGTGAGGCCGGTGCGGTCGTGGAAGAACTCCAGCCGCTCGCTGAAGACGCGGCCCATGGCCGCCACGTCCTGCCGGTTGAAGGCATCAAAGAGCTGCTTGTCCTGCGCCAATATTTCTGCATGCAACCGGCTGCGGGCGGCGTCGTGGCCAAAGCTGTCCTGCACCACCACGTCTTGCCCGGCCTGCAGGTGCAGCACGCGGTTGGGGGTGCGCTCCCAGCCGTCGTCGCCCACCAGGTACTTGTATTGCAGCGGCACGCCGTCGCGCACCGTCAGCGCCACGCGGGCTTGCCACAGGCCGCTGGCGGCGTCGTGCACCAGGGGCAGGCTGCGTTGCCATGACAGCGGCGCGGCGCTGCCCCGCAGGCTCATGGTGGCCGGCGCCGGGGCGCTGCGTTGCGGCCCCAGCGCCAGCCTGAAGGTGGCGCTGGCCTGCACCGGGGCAAACGTGGGCACACGTTCGCCGGGCTCAAAGAGTGCGCTGCGCAGCACGCGCAGCACGTCGTCGCGCGGCAGCTGGTAGGCATTGCCACACCAGGCCAGCGCCGTGTCGCTGCGCGGAAAGTAGGCCAGCGTGGCGGCGAAGCCGTCGATGGTGCCTTCGTGGCCCCAGGCCACGTCGTCGGCCGTGGGGCCGGCACCGGGCAGGGTGACGATGCCCAGGCCGAAGCCGTCGCTGAGTGTGGTCATCTGTTGCAGCGCGGCGGCTTGCAGCAGCCGGCCCTTGAAGAGCGCACGCACAAACACCACAAGGTCGCGTGGCGTGCTGATCACGCCGCCGGCACCTTGGGGCACGCTGGCGTGGGTGCTGCGGCCGGCCTGCCAGCCGCCGGGGGTGCCGTCTTGCCAGTGGTAGTGGCGCGCGTCGGCGGCGTGTTCGGCCGCCTGCGGGTCAAAGCGTGTGCCCTGCAAACCCAGCGGGCCGCCGATGCGCTGCTGCAAGGCTTTGGCATACGGCAGGCCACCGGCCTTTTCAACAATGAAGCTCAGCAGGATGAAACCCGAGTTGTTGTACCGGGCCCGGGTGCCGGGCGCAAATTGCACGGGCAGCGATGCAATGGCGCGCACCAGTTCGGCCTCACCATGTGCATCAAACATCCACTGCGCGTCAAAACCCGGCAGGTCCTTGATGTCCCCAAGGCCGCTGCGGTGCCCCAGCAGGTGCGCCACGGTGGTGGCCTGGGCTTGCGGCAGCGTGGGGTACCAGCGCGACAAGGGGTCTTGCAGCGAAAGGCGGCCCTCTTGCGCCAGCTGCATCACCATCACCGCCGTGAAGAGCTTGCTGATGGAGCCGACGTGGTAGCGCGTGTCGGTTGTGGCGGGCACCGAAACCGCGGTGGCAGATGTGGCGTCTTTCAGTCGCGCCTGCCCGGCAACCAGCAGCAGCGGTGGCGCATCACCCACGCTCACGGCCAGGCTGCCCATGGCCTGCTGCTGCGTGGCCAGGGCATTCAACAGGCCCGGCAGGCGGGTCGTGTCGGCCGCTGCCGCGCTGGCCCACAGCGGCAGCGTGGCCAGCGCCACGGCGGCGGCGTGCGCAAGCCAGCGCCCGGTGCCGGAACCTGCCATGTGCCCGAGGCCAAAGCCCGTGCTCATGCCGCGCCCCCGGCGCGCCAGGCCGTGTGGCTGGGCCAGGCGCCCACCAGCAAGGCCACCGCCAGCCAGGGCAGCCAGCCCGTGGCTGAATCCTGCAGCCAAGCCGCTGCGGGCGCTGCCAGCAGCCCGGGGTTCAGGCGCAGCGCCAGCGCACCGGCTGCCAGCAAGAGCAAGCTGGCTGTTGCCACCAGCACCCATTCAAACGTTGCGCGCGCCGGGCGCACCAAGTCCGCCATCTGCTGCGCAAAGCCAACGGGCAGGCCCATTGGCAGGGGCTGGCTCAGGGCCAGCGCCACCTGCCGGTCGGCCCAGCCCGCTGCGGGTACGGGCAGGCCCTTGCGCAAGGCACACCGTGCCTCTTCCTGCTGCTGCCATTGCGCTTGCCGCGCGGGGGGCCAAGGGGTGTCGTCGCTCATGGGGGTTCTCCAAGCTGGGGTGCCAGCGCTTGTTTCAGGCGCGCCCGGGCGCGGAACAGATGGCTCTTGACGGTGCCTGCCGGCAGGCCGGTGATGTGCGTGATTTCGGCGATGGAAAGTTCTTCCAGGTGGTAAAGCGTGAGCAGCGTGCGCGGCAGCGGCGGCAGGGCTTCAATGGCCGCGTGCAGCAAACGTTGCGCCTGCGCGTCTGACACGCTGGCTTCCAGGTCCAGCGGGCTGGCCACAGCCTCGTGCAGGGCCTGCGCCAGTGCGTCGTCTGCGGGGTCCACCAGTGCCACGCGGCGCTTTTCAAGGTGGCGCAGCGCAATGGAATAGGCCACGCGGCCAATCCAGGTGGCCAGCGAGCTTTCGAAGCGGTACTGGTGCAGTTGCCGGTGCACCCGCAAAAAGGTCTCCTGGCACAGGTCACGCGTGTCTTCGGTGCCAAGCACCAGGCGCTGCACCACATGCCACACCAGGCGCTGGTGCTGCGCCACCAGCCGCGCAAAGGCGCCGCCCTGGCCGGCCAGCACGGCCTGCACCAAGGCGCGGTCGGCGTCGCGGGGCGGGGTGCGTTCATCGGTCATTGCGGTCCATGGGGGCGATAGATACGCTGGCAACGCGCACGGTTGCAGTGTCGGCGCACTTCTGTTGGGCGCATGGCTTTGCGGCGCAAGGCCTGGCAGTGCAGGCCCCTGGCAGCGCAACCGCAATCGACGCAGCGCTTGTCGGCAATTTTCAATCGGCGCTGCAACCGCGCCGGGCCCGGGCGTATCTATCACGGTCAATGGCCACAGCGGCCCGAGGACTGTGCATGGACAAGAGCGTGTTGGTGCCCCTGGGCCTTTTTTTCAGCATCGTCTACAGCATCAAGCTGCTGGTGGATGCCCGCATGCGCTATCTCTTCATGAAAGGCGGCACACCCGACACCGTGTCGGCCATGCTGGCCGGTGAAGAACAACTGCGCCGCATGGGCACGCTGCGTTGGGGCGTGGTGCTTACGGCGCTGGCCATGGGCGTGGGTGTCACGGCCGGCATGTCCTGGGCGCCACTCAGTGCGCCGGGCATTGCCATGCTGCTGGGCGCGCTCGGTGTGGGCAATCTGTTGGCCTTTGCGGTGGCGCACAAGCTGGGCCCGCCACACGCTTGACCACGGGCCTGACCACGTGTTTGCCGCAGCTTGCTGGCCGCTTGTGGGGCACCTAGACTGCCCGCCACCATGCAAGCCGCGCAAAACGAACTCATCACCCGCATCGGCCCCGGCACCCCCTGCGGCGAGCTGATGCGCCGCTACTGGCAGCCGGTGGCGCTGCTGGACGAATTTGATGCGCGCCTGGACCCGGCCATGGCCCAGCGCCCGCTCAAGGCGGTGCGCCTGCTGGGGCAGGATCTGGTGCTCTTCAAGGACGCGGCCGGTGCTTTCGGCCTGCTTGACCGTGACTGCCCGCACCGGGGCGCCGACCTGGCCTTTGCGCGGCATGAACCCGACGGCATACGCTGCCCCTTTCATGGCTGGAAGTTCGCCGCCGACGGCACCTGTCTGGACACCCCGGCTGAGCCTGTGGGCAGCACGCTGTGCAAACGTGTGCGCCAGCGCAGCTACCCGGTGCAGGTGGTGGCCGGGGTGATATTTGCCTACCTCGGCGCCGAGGGCAGCACGCCGCCCGCGCTGCCACGGCTGGACTGTTTTGCCGCACCCGCCAGCCACAGCTTTGCCTTCAAGGGCCTGTGGCACTGCAACTGGCTGCAGGCCTTTGAGGTGGGCATGGACCCGGCGCACGCGTCCTTCTTGCACCGCTTCTTGTTTGATGAGTCGCTGGAAGGCGCCTACGGCCGGCAGTTCCGCGGCGCCAGCGCGGGTGCCGTGCAGGGTGAACGCTGGCCCATGACCCGTGTGCTGCGTGAGTTTTACAGCCCCGAGATCCGCCATGAAGAAGTGCTGCCCGGCATCACCCGGCTCACTTCACTGCGTGCCATCAACGACACACTGACGCATGTGCGGGTGACCAATGCCGTCTTCCCGCACACCTTTGTCATTCCCTTGTCAGAGACGCTCACCATCACCCAACTGCACGTGCCGGTAGACGACACACGCACCTACTGGCTCAGCTTCTTCACCAGTTTTGCAGAGCCGCTGGACAAGGAAACCATGCGCCAGCAGCGCCTGGCCCACGTGACGCTGCCCGACTACGTGCCCAAGAAGGGCCGCCACAACAATTGGGGCTACAGCGCCGAAGAGCAGCGCACACGCACCTACCTGGGCATGGGCGAAGACGACATCAACGTGCACGACCAGTGGGCCGTGGAAAGCATGGGCGCCATTCAAGACCGCACGCGTGAACACCTGGGCCAGAGCGACAAGGTCATCATGGCCAACCGCCGCACGCTGCTGCAGGCCATTGAGACCGTGCGCAGTGGTGGCACGCCGCCCATGGTGCTGACGGCCGAGCAGGCGGCGGCCACCACCGGCCCCGACACCATCGACTGCATCGCGCCGGCTCAAGACTGGCAGGCGCACTGGCAGCAGGCCGCAGCTGCCAAGCGTGCCGCAGCCGCGTGGCTGCAGGAGCCTACCCGCGCCCCCGCCGACGTGCCCAGCGGCGCATGAGCTTCGCCCAGCGCTGCGGCGTGCACGGCGCCGCCCGCCAGGCCGCCAGCCAGGCCGTGCTGCGCCGCGTGCAGGAAGCCGGTGTGCAGCAGGTGCGTGTCTCCTGGGCCGACCTGCACGGCACGCTGCGCGGCAAGACGCTGGTGTGTGGCGACAGCTTGCGGGCCGTGACCGACGCGCTGGACGGTGGCATCGGCATGGTGGGCACGGTGCTGCTCAAGGACACGTCGGACCGCACGGCCTTCAAGATTTTTGAGCCTGGCGCCATGGCGGGGCCGGGTGGCGCGGGCCGTGGCCACGGTGCAGGCGGTGCCGGCCCCGCTGTTGGCCTTGAACGTTTTGCGGCCGCCGCCAACGTGCAGTTGCTGCCCGACCCGGCCAGCTTCACGCTGCTGCCCTGGGCGCCCGGCACCGCCTGGCTGCGTGCCGAGCCGTTTTGGGGCGACGGCAGCCCCGTGGCCGTGGACCCGCGCCGTGTCTTGCAGCGCGCGCTGGCGGCATTGGCCGGGCAGGGCCTGGCCTTGCAGTGCGGGCTGGAGATTGAATTCCACATCTACCGCATCGCAGACGAGCGCCTGGCGCCTGAAGACAGTGCCTGGCCCGCCGAGCCGCCCGCGTTGCGGCTGATACACCCCGGCTACCACCTGCTGGCAGAAGCCCATGCCGACATGGCTGACGAGGCGCTGGCGCTGGTGCGGCGCACGGCGTTGGGGCTGGGGCTGCCACTGCGGTCGATGGAAATCGAGCTTGGCCCGAGCCAGGTCGAAGCCGTGTTTGCGCCTACCGACGCGCTGACCGCCGCCGACCAGATGGTGATGTTCCGCAACGGCGTGCGCCAGGCGCTGCGCCGTGCCGGCTACCACGCCAGTTTTGTGTGCCGGCCGCCACTGCCACAGGCCATTGCCAGCGGCTGGCACCTGCACCAGTCATTGCAGCGGCCTGACGGCAGCAATGCCATGGCCGTGGCCACGGCGGCGGGGGGCGACACGGGCAGCGTGCTGTCGGACACCGGCGCAAACTGGCTCGCCGGCCTGCTGGCCCACGCCAGCGGCATGGCCGCCCTGTGTGCACCCACGCTGCCGGCCTACAGCCGCTACCAGGGCAGCGTGATGGCGCCCCAGTGCGCAGTGTGGGGGCGCGACAACCGGGGTGCCATGCTGCGTGT
>CAZUKT010000020.1:12303-20545 GCA_964620975.1 uncultured Rubrivivax sp.
CGCATTGAAAACCGCCTGGGTGAACCGCTGGCCAACCCCTACCTGGCCATCGCCGCACAAGTGTTTGCCGGGCTCGACGGCCTGCAGCGCCGGTTGCAGCCCGGCCCCGCCACCGAAGACCCCTACGCCCCCGGCCAGCCGCTGCTGCCCATCACCTTGGCCGCCGCGCTGCATGCGCTGGACGCCGACGCCGTGCTGCAGCAGGGGCTGGGCGCGGACATGGCGCGGGTCTTTGCCACCACCAAGCGGCAAGAAATCGCCCGCCACGCACAGGCCGTGGACCCGGCGCTGTGGGAACGGCGTGAATACTTCAGCCGATACTGACACTGGCCAAGCCTTTCATGCCCGAACACTGCCGCCCATGAGCACCACCGTCACCTGCCACCTGCAAGCCGCCGACGGCACCCCGCACACCTTGTCTGCCAAAACCGGCCAGAGCCTGATGCAAGCCGCCATGGACGCCGGCATCGGTGGCATCACGGCCGACTGCGGTGGCGTGGTGTCGTGCGCCACCTGCCACGTCATCGTGGCGCCCGTTTGGGCCCCCCTGCTGGAGCCGCCGGATGAAGACGAAGAAGCCATGCTGGCCATGACCGCCGCGCCGCGCGAACCTGGCAGCCGCCTGTCTTGCCAGATCACGCTCGTGCCTGCACTGGACGGGCTTGCCGTGCGCCTGCCCTGCCGCCAGTTCTGAGCAGCCCCCAAGTACAGACACAGACGCACTTCACAGGCTGGAGACGCCCCCTTCATGAGACTTCTTGAATCCCTGGCCAAGCTGTGCGCCTTGCTGGCCGGCATGCTGCTGACGGCCATCACCGTGATGACCTGTGTCAGCGTCATCGGCCGCAACACCACGGGCTGGACGCTGGTCGGCGACTTTGAGCTTTCGGGCTCGGCCGCCGGTGCGGCGGTGGCGCTGTTCCTGCCGCTGTGCCAGTACCGGCGCGGCAACATCATCGTGGACTTCTTCACCATGAACACATCACCCGCCACGCAACACGCGCTGGACCGCATGGGCGCGCTGCTGATGGCGCTGACCATGGCGCTGATGACCTGGCGCACCACGCTGGGCGGCATCAACGCCTGGAAGAGCCATTCCGGATCGATGATGCTGGGCTTCCCTGAATGGATCGTCTACTGCGGCATCGCGCCGCCGCTGGCCTTGTGCGCGGCCATCGCGCTGGCGCAGGCCCTGGGCGCCAAGGGCAAGGCAGCACACATATGAACACGGCTTGCCAAATCCACGTGCGCAAACCGCAGCACGCAGCGCAAAGGGCAGTGCCATGAGCCCCATCACCCTGACCCTGCTGATCTTTGGCGTGATGCTGGTGCTGATGGCCTTGCGCACGCCCATTGCCGTGTCCATGTTCGTGGCCGGCGTGGCCGGCTATGTGCTGCAGGCGGGCTGGTTGCCGCTGGCCAACTTCCTCAACACCCAGGCATTTGCGCGTTTTGCCAGCTACGACCTGAGCGTGATCCCGTTGTTCATCCTGATGGGCAACTTTGCCACCCAGGGGGGCATCTCGCGCGCGTTGTTTCAGTTTGCGGCGGCCGTGATGGCGCGCTTCAAGGGGGGCCTGGCCATGGCGGCGGTGATGGCCTGCGCGGCCTTTGGGGCCATCTGCGGCAGCAGCGTGGCCACGGCCGCCACCATCACCCAAGTGGCGTTGCCCGAACTGCGCAAACACGGTTATTCAGGCCGCCTGGCCACCGGCACGCTGGCTGCGGGCGGCACGCTGGGCATATTGATACCACCCAGCGTGCCGCTGGTGATTTACGCCATCCTCACCGAGCAGAACATTGCCAAGCTGTTTGCGGCGGCCATGGTGCCCGGCATCATTGCCATGCTGGGTTACATGGTGGCCATTGCGGTGTACGTGCGCGTGGTGCCTGGTCAGGCGCCGGAGCATGACGAAGCACCCAAGCTCACGCTGCAGGCGCTGATGGGCATAGCGCCCATTGCGGTGATCTTCATCATCGTCTTCGGGGGCATTTACGGCGGCGTCTTTTCACCCACCGAGGGCGCCGCCGTGGGCTCGGCGGCCACGCTGCTGGCCGCGCTGGCCAAGCGCGAACTGACCTGGCCCAAGTTTGCCCAGTGTTTTTACGCCACGGCCGAATCGTCGGCCATGATCTTCATGATCTTCCTGGGCGCGGACCTGATGAATTCGGCGCTGGCGCTGACGCAGGTGCCGGCACAACTGGCCAGCGTGGTGCAGGGCTGGGGCCTGGCGCCGCTGGCGGTGGTGGGCGCCATTTTGCTTTTCTACGTGGTGCTGGGCGCGGTGATGGACGAATTGAGCATGTTGCTGCTGACCGTGCCGCTGTTCTTCCCCATGGTCATGGGCCTTGACTTTGGCATGCCCAAAGAAAGCGTGGCCATCTGGTTCGGCATCATGGTGCTCATGACCGTGGGTTTTGGCCTGCTGGCGCCGCCCGTGGGACTGAACGTGTATGTGGTCAACGGCATGGCGCGTGACGTGCCCATTGCCGAAAGCTACAAGGGCGTGATGCCGTTTCTGATCAGCGACACGCTGCGCACGCTGGTGCTGCTGTTTTTTCCGCCGATTTCGTTGTGGCTGGTGCAGTACGTGGGTTGAATGGGGTGTGGCGCGGGCCGCACCGACTGGCCGCGCAAGCGGCCTTGCTGCTGGCAGCAGTCTTGAACTTGCCTTTGCCGGCCTGCGCGCAGGCCGCCGAGTACCTGAACCCCGATCAAAGGCAGCAAGACCTGGACGCACTGTGCCGCTTTGTGGCCAGCGACTACGCCTACCTTGACATCAAGGCCACCGACTGGCCGCGGGCCTGCCAGCAACTGCGACCGCTGGCGCGTCCGCCGATGCAGCGCGACGCCTATGTGGCGCTGTTGGAGCGCGTCGTGGGTCAGCTGTACGACCCGCACGCCCACCTGGCCACGCACCAGGCAAATTCACCGCGCCTGGTGCCCACACAGGCCACCCTGGTGGCGCAGTGGCAGGGCAGCCACGCGGTGGTGGTGGCAGTGCGGGCGGGCGGGCCTGCGGCCGCCGCCGGTGTCATGGTTGGTGACCGCATCTTGGCCGTCAACGGCCTGTCTGTGGCTGAAGCGGCGGCGATCTTCGAGCCGCAATTCATGCAGCGCGCTGACCCGGCAGCCCGCCATTGGGCGCTGCAGGTTGCGTTGGCTGGGCGACAAGATCAGAGCGAGGTGCAGCTAGATCTGCAAGAAGCCCACGGTGTGCGGCGGGTCCGTTACGCACCGCACTTCGCCACCCACGAGGCCCGGCTTACGGCCACGCTGCAAGGTGGCATTGGGCACGTGCGCATCCACAACACGCTGGGCGACGACGCCCTGGTGGCAGATTTTGATGCGGCCCTTTTGCACCTGGCCGAGGCGCGGGCGCTGGTGCTGGACCTGCGCGATACACCCAGTGGCGGGCATACCGGCGTGGCGCGCGGCCTGATGGGCCGGCTGGTGCAGGGCGTGCGGCCGTACCAGCGCCACGAACGCGTGTCTGAGTATCGGCAACGCGGCGTGCGCCGCGTCTGGGTGGAGTACGTTTCCGAACGTGGCAGTGTCTTCAAGGGCCCGGTGGTGGTGCTGGTGGGCCGCTGGACCGGCAGCATGGGCGAAGGTCTGGCCATTGGCCTGCATGCGGCGCGGGGTGCACCGGTGTTGGGGCAGCCAATGGCCGGTTTGCAGGGCGCGCTGGGTGAGTACAAGTTGCCGCACTCCGGCATTGCGGTGCGCGTGCCTGTCGAAAGGCTTTTTCATGTGGACGGAACACCGCGCGAGCTGTTCTTGCCACAAGCGCTGCCGGTGCCCGGGGCCGCCGGCCGGGTGCCACGCTTGCCGCCTGATGCAGCAATGGACGCAACCGCCGACACCGAGTTGCAAGCGGCCCGGGAATGGGCCAAGCGGCTGCTGCGAGCCGCGCCGCCGGCCCCGCAGGCATCGGCCCCCAGGCGTCGTGGCTGAGCGCCTGCCTGTCGCCGCAGGTGCAGGCGTGGTCAGTCAGCGGGCGCGTCGTCATCCAGGGGCCGAACCCCACCCCGCGCCCCCGCCACCTTGACCCGCACCCCCCGCCGCGCCAGTGCCTCGCGCAGCAAGAACTCCACCTGCGCGTTGGCGCTGCGCAGGTCTTGTGCGGCCAGGCGTTCAATCTCGGCCCACAGTTCGGGGTCGATGCGCAGCGCAAAGGCCTTCTTGCCTGGGCTGGCCATGGATGCTTGACGCGGTGTTGGGTCGGTGTTGAAGCGGCTGGGCTGAAGCGCGGCGGTGTGCCTGCACTCAGGTGTACAGCGTGCCGGTGTTGACCACCGGCTGGGTTTCGCGGTCAGAGCACAGCACCACCAGCAGGTTGCTCACCATGGCGGCCTTGCGCTCGTCGTCCAGCACCACGATCTCACGCTCTGACAGGCCCTTGATGGCGGCTTCGACCATGCTCACCGCGCCCTGCACGATCTTGTGCCGCGCCGAGATGATGGCCTCGGCCTGCTGGCGGCGCAGCATCACCTGGGCGATTTCGGGTGCATAGGCCAGGTGCGTCAGCCGGGCGTCGTGCACGTCCACGCCGGCCTTGGCAAAACGCGTCTGCAGTTCCACGCGCAGCGCTTCAGACACCACGTCCATGCCGCCGCGCAAGGTGGTG
Organism: uncultured Rubrivivax sp.; assembly: GCA_964620975.1. GTDB lineage: Bacteria > Pseudomonadota > Gammaproteobacteria > Burkholderiales > Burkholderiaceae_C > Rubrivivax. The sequence continues at coordinate 16,935 of CAZUKT010000020.1, forward strand.
ACATGGGTGCCATCGGTCTCGCCTTCGTCATACGGATACAACGACGCCAGGTGGCGCAAGGCGGCCTCGGCCTGCACCTGCACATAGCGCTCAAAGTCATCCACCTCATACGCAGCCTGCGCCGTGTCGCGCACGCGCCAGACCACGGCGGCGCTGATCTCTATGGGGTTGCCGCGTTGGTCGTTGACCTTGAGCGTGGGTGCATTCAGGTTGCGTGCGCGCAACGACAGCTTGCGCTTGATGAGCAGCGGGTTGGCCCAGCGCAGCCCACGCTCGCGGTCGGTGCCGCTGTAGCGGCCAAAAAAGGTCAGCAGCGCGGCTTCATTGGGCTGCAGCATGTAAAGGCCGGCAAAGATGAAGATGGCCGGCGGCACCATCACCACGCCCCACAGAAAACGCAACTCGTCATGGGCCGCCACGCGGTACACGGCGCTGGCCGCGCCGGCGACAAACAGCACCGCCAGGCCCACCATGACCATGCCCGACCACGATGGCCTGGGCAGTTCACGCAACTCGGCGGCGGTTGTGATGGTGGCAGGCTTGGACATCGCTTTCCTTGGCAGATCAAAGTGATATCACTTTAGCATCACTTTTGGGCGTGTGGCAAGCCCGGCAGGTGGCTCCACTTGCTGGCCCTGCCCGGGCGTGCGGAAAGACGTCGTCAGGGTAAACCGTGACTTCCGCAGCACGGCCGCGCCGTTAAGTTTGCGTCCGCCCCCCATACCTCTGCCGGAGACCCCGCATGAAACGTCGTTCATTTGTCCAAGGCGCTGCCGCCGCTGCCCTGGGCGTGCCGCACCTGGCCGGCCTGGCGCAGCAAAGTGTCACGCTCAAGTTCCACACCTTCATGTCGCCCATGAGTGGTGTGTGGATGGACATGCACAAGCCCTGGATGGCCAAGGTTGAAAAAGATTCCGGCGGCCGCATCAAGTTTGAGGCCTACCCCGCCATGCAACTGGGCGGCACGCCGGTGCAGCTGTACGACCAGGCGCGTGACGGTGTGGTGGACGTCGTGTGGACGCTGCCGGGCAACACCGCAGGGCGTTTCCCCCGCATTGAAGTGTTTGAGCTGCCTTTCGTGATGAACAACGCCGAGGCCACGTCCAAGGCCTTCTGGGAATACACGCAGTTGCACTGCGCCGAAGAGTTCAAGGAAACACAGGTGCTGGCGTTGCAGGTGCACGGCCCGGGCCTGATTCACACCGTCAGCAAGGCCGTCAACACCGTGGCCGACCTGAAGGGCCTGAAGGTGCGTGGCCCCACGCGCCAGGCCACCAAGCTGCTGGCCAGCCTGGGCGCCACGCCGGTGGGCATGCCACTGCCGCAGATTCCTGATGCGCTGAGCAAGGGCACCATTGAAGGCTGCGTCATCCCCTGGGAGGTGGTGCCTGCGGTCAAGGTGCACGAGCTCACCAAGTTCCACAGCGAGTTCCCGGCCAACATGCCGGCGCTTTACACCACCACCTTCGTGATGGCCATGAACAAGGCCAAGTACGAAGGCCTGGCACCCGACCTGAAGAAGGTGATCGACGCCAACTCCGGCCTGGCCACCTCGGGCTGGCTGGGCAAGGTGCAGCAGGGCAACGACGTGCCCGGCCGCAAGGCTGCGGTGGACCGCAAGAACACCATCCACACCTTCAGCGTGGCCGAGGCCGAAGAGTTCATCAAACGCAGCTCGGCCATTGACGACGAATGGGTGGCCGACATGAACAAGCGCGGCTTCAACGGCAAGGCGCTGCTGGACAGCGCCAAGGCGCTGATCGCCAAACACGGCAAGGGCTAGACACCCGCGTTCTGGTTGCGGCCAAGCCAAGCGGTTGGGCACTGCGGCAAGAAGCAGCAAACAGCAGCCGCAAACAGCAGCAGCCACCAGAAGCAGCAACCAGAAGCAGCGGCCTACCCAGAGCCGCCGGCTCGCGCCTTCAGCGCGGCCCGGCGGCTTTGTCTTGCTGGGCCTCGCTGCGCCCCAGCCACGCCGCGCCCCGCACACCCGATGCGTCGCCATGCATGGCCGGCAGCAAGCGTGTGTGCACCGGCCCCGGCACGCCGGCGGCAAACACCCAGCGGCCCCAGAGCGCCGGCACCTCGGTGTACAGGTGCGCCATGCGCGACAGGCCCCCGCCCAGCACGATGACGTGCGGGTCCAGCAGGTTGATGACGCTGGCCAGTGCACGCGCCAGGCGCTGCGTGTGGCGCTGCAGGGTGCTGCGGCAGTGGGCGTCGCCCAGTGCCGCCTGCGCGGCAATGGCGGCGGCGTCCATGTGGCCGCCATGGCGTGCTGCGTGGTCACGCGCCATGCCGGGGCCGCTGACCAGGTTTTCCACGCAGCCGCGCTGGCCGCAGTAACAGTCCCAGGGTGGGTCTTCGCCAGGCTCGCCCCAGGGCAGCGGGTTGTGGCCCCATTCACCGGCCAGGCCGTTGGGGCCTTGCAGCACCCGGCCGTGCACGGCAATGCCAGCGCCGGTGCCGGTGCCCAGGATGGCCGCAAACACCACGCCTGCACCGGCGGCGGCGCCGTCGGTGGCTTCGCTCAGGGCCAGGCAATTGGCGTCGTTGGCCATGGGCACGCGCTCGCCCACGGCGGCTTGCACGTCACGCTGCAGCGGCATGCCATTCAGGCACGTGGAATTGCAGTTCTTCATGAGTCCACCAGCGGTCAGCGTGCCGGGGGTGCCCATGCCGATGCTGAAGGGCTGCTGGCTTGCTGCCTGGCGCGCGGCGGCCACCAGGTCAGCAATCATCTGCACGGTGTTGACGTAATGGCCGCCGGGTGTGGCCACGCGGGTGCGCCAGACCACCGTGTCCAGGCTGTCAAACAGCACGGCCTCGGTCTTGGTGCCACCCAGGTCGATGCCCAGCGCCCAGGCCTTCAGGCCGGGGTTCAAGGCGGGGTTCAAATGGGGGCGGTGCGCTCGTTCAGCCAGGCCAGCGCAGCGTCGCTGACGCGGGGGGCCAGGCGCTCGCGCACGGTGGCGTGGTAGGCGTTGAGCCAGTCCACTTCATCGGCGCGCAGCAGGTGGCGGGCAATGCAACGGGTGTCGATGGGGCACAGCGTGAGGGTTTCAAATTCCAGGAACTCGGCAAAGGTGTTGCCTTCGGCCGTGGCCGCCGGCACGTTGAGCACCAGGTTTTCTATGCGCACGCCCCACTGCCCGTGGCGGTACACACCGGGTTCGATGGAGGTGACCATGCCCGGCTCCATGGCCATGTGCGCGTCAGGCACGGCCTTGCTGATGCTTTGCGGGCCTTCGTGCACGGCCAGGAAGTAGCCCACGCCGTGGCCGGTGCCGTGGCCGAATTCAATGCCCTCGGCCCACAGCGGGGCGCGCGCCAGGCTGTCGAGCATGGGGCTGGCCGTGCCGCGCGGAAAACGCGCCCGCGACAGGTTCATGGTGCCCTTGAGCACCAGCGTGTAGTCGCGCTTCATGGCGTCGCTCACGCTGCCGATGGGCCACACGCGGGTGATGTCGGTGGTGCCACCCAGGTACTGGCCACCGCTGTCGATGAGCAGCAGCCCGTCACCAGCGATGACGGCGTGCGCTTCGTCGGTGGCGCGGTAGTGCGGCATGGCGCCGTTGGCATTGAAGCCGGCGATGGTGGAGAAGCTCAGG
>CAZUKT010000021.1:0-20382 GCA_964620975.1 uncultured Rubrivivax sp.
TGAGCCATGCGGTGCACGCGCAGGCGCCCGAGTGGTTTGCCACTGCACCGGCCGGTGCCATCCGCAAGGCGCTGGCGCAGGCGGGCTGGCAGGCGGCGCAGGTGGACTTGTGGGAGGTGAATGAAGCCTTTGCCGCCGTCACCATGGCGGCCATGGACGAGTTCAAGCTGCCGCACGAGATCGTCAACGTGCACGGTGGCGCTTGCGCGCTGGGCCACCCCATCGGTGCCAGCGGCGCCCGCATCGTGGTCACGCTGCTGGGCGCGCTGAAGAAGCGGGGCTTGAAGCGTGGCATGGCGGCGTTGTGCATCGGCGGCGGTGAGGCCACGGCGTTGGCGGTGGAGATGCTGTGACCGACTTGCTGCCTGGCCCTGCGCAGGCGGTGGTGTTTGCCACGGCCGTGTTCATCCTCAACGCCACCCCGGGCGTGGACTTTTTGCTTACCGTGTCCCGCACGCTGCAAGGCGGCGTCCGCGCCGGTGTGGCGGCCGTGCTGGGCATCAACGCGGGCTGCGTGGTGCACGCGCTGGCGGCCGCGTTTGGTCTGGCGGCCCTGCTGGCCGTGCAGCCGCAGGCCTTTGCGTTCATCCAGTGGGCCGGCGCGGCCTACCTGGCCTGGCTGGGTGTGGGCATGCTGCGCCAAGCCTGGCGCCTGGGTGCGGCACCCGCTGCGGCGGCCACGGGTGCGGCGCAGCGCAAATGGGGTGCCGACTTCCGCACGGGCTTGCTGACCAACGTGCTCAACCCCAAGGTGGCGCTCTTCTTTCTGGCTTTTTTGCCGCAGTTCGTGCCGGCGGGGTCGCCCAGCGAGACCGTGTCGTTCTTGCTGCTGGGCGCCTGGTTTGTGCTGCAGGGGCTGGTGTTTTCGCTGGCCCTGGTGGCGGTGGCGGCGCGGCTGCGGCGGCTGCAGGCCTCGCCCGCCGCGCGGCGCCTGCTCAACGCCCTGGGCGGTGGCCTGTTCCTGGCGCTGGCGTTGCGGCTGCTTGGCGGCCGGGCGGTGCCGGCATGAAGCGGGTGTTGGTGGTGGGTGCATCCCGCGGCATCGGGCTTGAACTGGTGCGGCAGTACCGCGACGCCGGTTGCGCAGTCACCGCCACGGCGCGCAGTGACGAAGGCATGGTACGGCTGCAGGCGCTGGGCGCCAGGCCACTGTGGCTGGACCTCGCCACCGCCGCTGCGGCGTCAGCCTTGGCCGGACCCGTCCGTGGCGAGGCCTTTGATGTGGTGCTGCTGTGCGCGGGCGTTTACGGCCCGCGCAGCAGTGGCCTGCAGGCGCCAACCCAGGATGAGTTTGACTCGGTGATGCATACCAACCTCCTGGGCGCGATGCGCGTGCTGCCGCAGGTGGTGGACGCGCTGGCGGTGAGCGAGCCCTTGCCCAGGCTGGCTGTGGTGTCGTCACGCCTGGGGTCCATCGGCTTGCGCACCAGCGCCAGCGGGTGGCTCTACCGCGCGTCCAAGGCGGCGCTCAACTCGGTGCTCAAGGACACGTCGCTGGCACTGGCCGGCAAGGCGATCTGCGTGGCGTTGCACCCGGGCTGGGTGCGCACCGACATGGGCGGTGCAAACGCCGACATCGACGTGCAGACCAGCGTTGCCGACATGCGCCGCACGCTGGCCGCGCTGACCCCGGCCGAGCACGGCGGTTTCTTCAACCACGACGGCCAGCCGCTGGCGTGGTGACAGCATGACCCTGACCGAAACCCAGGCCTTTTTCCAGGCCTACCGCGACGCCTTCAACCGGCTCGACGGCAACGCCGTGGCCGACCTGTGGCACAGCGCCAGCGGCATCACCGACAGCGGCGGCGCTGGCGGGCATGCGCGCCTGACCTGGTGGCCCGAAGACGCGCCCATGCGCGCCAACCACTGCGCGCTGTGTGACGTGTACCGCCGTGCCGACTATGGCCGCGCCGACTTTCACATCGAACAGCACCTGCCGCTGGGTGCCATGCACGCCTTTGCCCACCTACGCTGGACCATCCTGCGCAGCAACGGCAGCCTGCTGCAACAGTTTCACACCGGCTACCAGCTCCTGCGCACGGCCGCCGGCCCGCGTGTGCTGCTGGCCGTGGCCCACCAAGAAGACCTGTCGGAGATGACACCCCATGCTGCTGCCTGAAGACCACCTCGCCGTGCAGGACGCACTGCGCACTTTTGTGCAGGCCGAGATCGCGCCACACGCCGCCGCCTGGGACAAGAACCACCAGTTCCCGGCCGCACAGCTCAAGGGCCTGGCGGCGCTGGGCTGCTACGGTGTGGCCGTGCCCACCGAATGGGACGGTGCCGGGCTGGACTACCTGGCGCTGGCCGTGATCCTGGAAGAAATCGCGGCCGGGTGCGGCGCCACCAGCACCATCGTCAGCGTCAACAACTGCCCCGTGTGCAGCATCCTCATGGCCTTTGGCAATGCCGACCAGAAGCAGCGCTTCCTCAAGCCGCTGGCGCGTGGCGACATGCTGGGTGCCTTCTGCCTGACCGAACCGCACGTGGGCAGCGAGGCCGGTGGGCTCAAGACCACCGCAGTGCGTGACGGTGACGAATACGTGCTGAATGGCGTCAAGCAGTTCATCACCAGCGGCAAAAACGGCGACGTGGCCATCGTCATGGCTGTCACCGACAAGGCCGCCGGCAAGAAGGGCATCAGCGCCTTTCTCGTGCCCACACGCAGTGCCGGCTACGTGGTGGCGCGCATTGAAGACAAGATGGGCCAGCACTCCAGCGACACGGCGCAGATCAACCTTGACAACTGCCGCGTGCCGGCCGCCAACCGGCTGGGTGAAGAAGGCCAGGGGCTGAAGATTGCGCTGTCGGGGCTGGAGGGCGGGCGCATCGGCATTGCCAGCCAGAGCGTGGGCATGGCGCGTGCGGCCTTTGACGCAGCGCTGGCCTACAGCAAAGAGCGCACGAGTTTTGGCCAGCCCATCTTCCAGCACCAGGCGGTGCAGTTCAAGCTGGCCGACATGGCGACGGGCATCGAAGCCGCGCGCCAGCTCATCTGGCACGCCGCCAGCCTGAAGGACGCGGGCAAGCCCTGCCTGAAGGAAGCCGCCATGGCCAAGCTCTTTGCCAGCGAGATGGCCGAGCGTGTGTGCAGCGACGCCATCCAGGTGTTTGGTGGCTACGGCTACGTGAGTGACTTCCCTGTGGAACGCATCTACCGCGACGTGCGTGTATGCCAGATCTACGAGGGCACGTCAGAGGTGCAGAAGATCCTGATCGGACGCGCCTTGGCGTAGATCTCTTTCGCTGTCGTCAACCTCCCCGAAAGAGGGGATACCTTGGTGTCATTGGCCAAAACATGGCCAGGCGGCCCAATGCATCCATCGACAACAGGAGGTCCACCATGCAAGTTACCCAGAACCCCAGCCAACCCGCACGCTCGCAACGCCTGGCCGCGCTGGGCCATGCCTTGATGGAGCGCCTGGAAACGCCGCTCTTCGTCACCGACGCCGACGGCGCCGTGCTGGAAGCCAACCCCGCCGCCACGCGCCGCATCGAGCGCCGTGAAGGCCTGTGGCTGGACGCCGGAGGCCGCATGGCGCTGCGTCAGGGTGGGCGCTGGATCCCGCTGTCACGCTGGCACGCCGCGCTGGCCAGTGGGCAGGAGCTGACCCTGCCCCTGGAAGTGGACGGCACCGGCCCGATGCAGATCACGCTGCGCGCCATGGCGTCGGGCGACGGCATCCCTGGCAGCTTTGGCTGGATGCTGGCCACCATAGAACGTGTCACGCTCACCCGCACCGACGCCATGCGCAGGCGCTTCCGGTTCACGCGCACCCAGGCCCGCCTGGCCGAGATGCTGTGTGAAGGCATGCGCCCCACCTGCGCCGCTGAAAAGCTGGGTGTCAAGATCAGCACCGTGCGCACCCACGTGGGCCAGATGTACGAAAAAACCGGCACGCACAGCCAGGCGCAACTGGTGGCGCTGCTGCACGCCGTGTGACAGCGCGCTGCGGGTGTTGATCACGGCCCCTTGCGAGGGGCCGTAGTTTTTGGTTTTGCCGCGTCTGCAGCGCCGGCCCACGGCTGTTTGCCTCCAGAGTCCGCAAGCCCGGGCTTGCCGCAAAGGGGGCGGGGCCGATCGGCGCTACATTGGCCCGACAGTGAGCCATGCCAATTTGACCCTTGACGAAAACACCGCACGCCGTGTGCTGCTGGTGCAGGCCTTTGACCTGGGCTGCGTGGCCGGTGGGCTGTGGACACCGCAAGACCGCGACTGGGCCACCCGGCTGACGCGAGAAACCGTGCCTGCCTGCACGCCGGCAGGGCCACTGCTGGCCGAGCGCGCCCGCCATGCCCTGCAGCGCCTGCAGCCGCGGCACCCCCCCGTGGCGGCCACGCTGGCACAGCGGCGGGGCGGCCCCGCCTGGCTGCTGGGGGCGGCCCTGTTGGGTGCGGCGATTGGCTTGCTGGCAGACGCCATCGGCAGCAGCCAGCGCATCAACCTGCTGGCGCCGCCGGTGTGGGGGGTCATCGTCTGGAACCTGCTGGTGGTGCTGGGCTTGCTGCTGCCCTGGCCCCTGGCGCTGCGTTGGCCACAAGCACCGCGCCGCTGGCTGGCCACCCTGCTGGCTGGACGCGTGGGCGCTGGCAAGGCCGCAGATGGGGGTCTGGGCGCCGCCGCACCCTTGCAGGCCTTTCAGGCGCTGTGGCTGCAGGCGGCCGCGCCGCTGCTGGCTGCGCGCACGGCGCTGCTGCTGCACGTGGCGGCGCTGGCGCTGGCGCTGGGCCTCATCGCCAGCCTGTACATGCGTGGCCTGGTGCTGGACTACCGCGCTGGCTGGCAAAGCACGTTTCTGGAGCCGGCGCAGGTGCAAGTGGCGCTCCGCACCTTGCTGGCGCCCGCCACGGCCTTGACCGGCATCGTGGTGCCTGGTGTGCCAGACCTGGCCGCCCTGCGCACCGGGCCCGACGCGCCCGCCACCGGCCCCGCCGGGCCGTGGATTCACTTGTACGTGGCCATGCTGGCGGCGTTTGTGCTGCTGCCGCGCGGGCTGTTGGCGCTGTGGGCGGCACTGCGTGTGGCGTGGCTGGTGCGGCGCCTGCCACTGCCTGGCGGCACGCTTTACTTTCAGCGCCTGCTGCATGAACTGCGGGGCGACGCCGGCCACGTGCATCTGCGGCCACACGGCGCGCCGCCCACGCCTGCCGCACTGGCGGGCGCCAAGGTCTTGCTGGCCGGCGTGCTGGGCGACGCGGTGCAGCTCAGCGCAGCGGCGGCCGTGAGCTACGGCAATGAAGACACACCGCCGCCCGCGCCCGCTGGCGTCACGCTGCAAATGCTTGTGGCCGACCTGGCCGCCACGCCCGAAGACGACACCCACGGCCGTTTCCTGCAGTCTTTGCGCCGGGCCGCACCCGGTGTGCCGGTGGTGCTGCTGGTGGACGAAACCGCCTTCGCCGCGCGTTTTGCCACCCTGCCAGCCCGCCTGGCCGAGCGCCGCGCCGCCTGGCAGCGCTGGGCTGGCGCCCAAGACACCCGGCTGCTGCTGGCCAACCTGTCGCGGCCGCCAGAGCCGGCCACCCTGGCCGCGTTGCAAGCGGTGCTGATGCAATGAGCCAGCACCGCACCCCGCCCTCTAATTGCCCGGACTCCGCCGCATGACTTGCCACCCATGACCACCGTTACCCTGAGCCTTGTTTCGCACACCAACGCCGGCAAGACCACGCTGGCGCGCACGCTGCTGGGCCGAGACGTGGGCGAGGTGCGGGACGCACCCCACGTCACCGAACTGGCCGAGCGCCACACCCTCATCACGAGCCCGCAGGGGGACACGCTCTGCCTGTGGGACACCCCCGGCTTTGGCGATAGTGCCCGGCTGGTGCACCGCCTGCAGCAAGCCAGCAACCCGTTGGGCTGGTTTCTCAGCGCCGTGTGGGACCGCTGGCGCGACCGCCCGTTCTGGGCCAGCCAGCAAGTCATGCGCCATGTGCAGGCGCACAGCGACGTGGTGCTGTATCTCGTCAACGCCGCCGAATCGCCTGAAGCTGCCGCCTATGTCAAACCCGAGATGGCGTTGCTGGCCTGGTTGGGCAAGCCGGTGCTGGTGTTGCTGAACCAACTGGGTGCGCCGCGTGAACCTTCGATCGAAGCCGGCGAGGTGCAGGCCTGGCGCCAGCATCTGGCACAGGTGCCCCTGGTGCAGGCGGTGTTGCCCATGGACGCCTTTGCCCGCTGCTGGATGCATGAGCAAGTGCTGCTGGCCGCCGTGCAGGTGGCCTTGCAAGTGGGCCCGGCCCAGGCCATGGCGCGGCTGCGCAGCGCCTGGGCGGCGCGCCAGCAAGGCACCCTGCTGGCGGCCACGCAGGTGCTGGCCGACGGCTTGGCGCAATTGGCCGTGACGCGCGAAACCGTGGACACCGACGCGCACTGGGGTGAACGTTTGCGCCGCCTGGGCGCGGCGCTGACACGACGCGAAGGCGCCACCCCCGACGCCGCCGCGCAGCGCTGCCTGGCCGAATCCTGCGAGGCCCGTGTGCGCGAAGACACTGCGCGGCTGCTCACGCTGCATGGCTTGCAGGGCCAGGCGCAGGGTGAGATTCTGGCCCGTGTGGCCACGCAGTTCACGGTGCGCGAGCGTCTGCCCGAAGGCCGTGCGGCCGCTGTCGGCGCGGCAGTGAGTGGCGCGCTGGTGGGCCTGAAGGCCGACATCGCCAGCGGCGGGCTCACGCTGGGTGGCGGCATGCTGGTGGGCGGCATTCTGGGTGCACTGGGGGCCGCCGGTTTGGCGCGTGGCGCCAACCTGGTGCGTGGCACCGAAAGAACCTGGGTGGCCTGGAGCGAGCCGGCGCTGGACGCCGCAGTGCAAGCCGCGATGCTGCGTTACCTGGCGGTGGCCCACTTCGGGCGTGGACGCGGCGAGTGGTCGCAGGGCGAAGCGCCCCCGCACTGGCACGACGCCGTGCTGGCGGCACTGGCGCCCTACCAGGCGGGGTTCCAGGCGGTGTGGCAAGGCCGCGCCGACAAAGCCGGCACCCCGAAGCCTCCAGAAGCCCTGGCGCGCGCCCTGCAGCCTCTGCTGCAGATGGTCATCACCGATGTGTTGGAGCGTTTGTATCCCGAACCCGGCAAGGCGCCGGCTCACAATTCACCTTCATGAAGATCATCATCCTCGGGGCCGGCCGCGTCGGCCAGAGCGTGGCCGAAAGCCTGGTCTCGGAACGCAACGACATCACCGTCATCGACACCGACCCGGCGCGCCTGCGTGTGCTGCAAGACCGGCTGGACTTGCGCGGCGTGGTGGGCAATGGCATCCAGCCCAGTGTGTTGCAGGAAGCGGGCATCGAAGACGCCGACATGCTGATTGCCTGCGCGCCGCTGGACGAGACCAACCTGGTGACTTGCAAGGTGGCGCATGACTTGTTCCGCGTGCCCACCACCATCGCGCGCGTTCGCAGCCCCGAGTTCGAAAACGGCAGCCCGCTGCTGGGCAAGCAAGGTTTTGCGGTCGACCAGGTGATATGCCCCGAGCAGAGCGTCACGGCCTACATCCGCAAGCTCATCGAATACCCCGAAGCGCTGCAGGTGATGGAATTCGCGCATGGCCTGGTGAGTCTGATCGCCGTGCGCGCCGTGGCTGGCGGGCCGCTGGTGCAGCACAGTCTGGCTGAGATCCCGCAGCTCGTGCCGGGCATCGACTTCCGCATCGTGGCCATCTACCGGCAAGACAAGGCACTGGTCACGCTGGACGGCGCCACCCGCGTCGAGCCCGGCGACGAGGTGTTTGTGCTGGTGGCCACCGAGCACATCCGTACCGTGCTGGGCGCGCTGCGAAAGCTGGGCAGCCCCGTCAAGCGGCTGATGATGGCCGGTGGCGGCAAGGTCGGTCTGCGCCTGGCGCGCGAGATACACACCGAGTACGCGCTCAAGCTCATCGAAACCGACCGCAAGCGCTGCGACTACCTGGCCACGCAACTGCCCAGCAGCGTGCTGGTGCTGCACGGCGACTCGACCGACGAAGACCTGATGGAGGACGAAAACGTCGCCGAGATGGACCTCTTCCTGGCACTGACGGCCGACGATGAAGACAACATCATGTCGTGCCTGCTGGCCAAGCGCATGGGCGCCAAACGCGTGTTTGCGCTCATCAACCGCAAGGCCTACGCCGACCTGGTGCAGGGCACGCAGATCGACATTGCCATCTCGCCGAGCCACACCGTCATTGGCGAGCTGCTGGCTTACGTGCGCCGGGGTGATGTGGAGGCCGTGCACAGCCTGCGCCACGGCGCCGCCGAGGCGCTGGAAGGCATCGTGCGGGGCGACCGCAAGACCTGCCGCATGGCCAGGCGCCGCGTCGAGGAAATCGATCTGCCCGAAGGCGCACACATTGGTGCCCTGGTGCGTGGCCTGCACTTGCCCGACGGCAGCGAGGCGCAGGACGCGCAGCCCGTGGTGCTGATGGCGCACCACGACACCGTGATCGAGTCGCTGGACCACGTCATCGTGTTCATCCTCAGAAAACGCAGCATCAAGGCCGTGGAAAAGCTGTTCCAGGTCAGCGCCACCTTCTTCGGCTGAGGCGCAATCCGTGAAGCACTATCTTCCGGTGTTCTCCGTGTTGGGGGGCGTGGTGATGCTGTTTGCGCTGACCATGCTGGTGCCCTTGGGTTTTGCCTGGTTCGGCAATGACGCCGGCCTCTACGCCTACGACGCGGCCATCCTCATTACGCTGGCGGTGGGCGCGGCGCTGTTTTTCGGTTGCCGTGGACGCGGCCACCGGCGTGAGCTGCAGCCGCGCGACGGCTTCTTGCTGGTGACGCTGGTGTGGGCCGTGTTGCCGGCCTTTGGCGCGCTGCCGCTGATGTTTCACCTGCCGGGGCTCAGCTTTACCGACGCCTACTTCGAGGCCGTGTCGGGCCTCAGCACCACTGGCGCCACAGTGCTGACCGGGCTGGACAAGCTGCCCACGTCCATCAATGTGTGGCGCTGCTTCATGGTACTGATCGGGGGCATGGGCATCCTGGTGCTGGCGGTGGCGATATTGCCGCTGCTGGGTGTGGGTGGCAGCCAGATCTTCAAGGCCGAGACACCAGGCCCCATGAAAGATGAAAAACTCACGCCGCGCATTGCCGAAACAGCACGGGGGCTGTGGGCCGTGTACTTCAGCATTGCGCTGGTGTGCATGCTGGCGTTTCGCGCTGCCGGCATGGGCTGGGCCGATGCCTTCATGCACATGTGCTCCGTGATGGGGCTGGGCGGCTTTGCCGCCTACGACGCGAGTTTTGGTTACTTCAATTCACCGCTTGTCGAGGGTGTGGCCATCTTCTTCATGCTCGTCGCCGGCATCAACTTTGCGCTGTACTTCGTGGCCTGGCGGCGGCGCAGCCTGCGTGGGCTTTGGCGAGACCTGGAAGCGCGCGCCTTTCTGGGCTTGATGGCGGCGGCGGTGCTGGGCATTGCGGTGTTCCTGACGGCCCATGGCGTGTATGCCACGTTTCCTGAATCGCTGCGCCACGCCGCGTTCAGCGTGGTGTCCATTGCCACCACCACGGGCCTGACCACGGTGGACTACGCGCAGTGGCCCATCTTTGCGCCCGTGTTGATGCTGTACTTGTGCTCGTTTGCCACCTGTGCGGGCAGCACCGGCGGTGGCATCAAGATGGCGCGGGCCTTGATGCTGGTGAAGCAGGCGCGCAGCGAACTCACCCGCATCGTGCACCCGCGCGCGGTGACGCCGGTGACGCTGGGCGGCGCGGTGGTGGACCCCAAGGTGCTGCAGTCGGTGCTGGCCTTCATGCTGGTTTATGGCGGTGTGGTGACGGCGGCCACACTGGCCCTGCTGGCCAGCGGGCTGGACGTCATCAGCGCCTTCACCGCCGTGGTGGCCTGCATCAGCAACACCGGCCCTGGCCTGGGGCAGGTGGGCCCGGCCAGCAACTACCAGGGGCTCAGCGACTTCCAGACCTGGGTCTGCACGCTCACGATGCTTCTGGGGCGGCTGGAGTTGTTTGCGGTTCTGGTGTTGTTCACGCCAGCCTTCTGGCGCAAGTGACTCAAGGTGCTGCCGGCCGGTCGTCGGGCAGATAGATCTGGTCGGTGTAGGTGGCCAGCCATTCGGGCTTGAAAGCCACAAAGATGGCCACCAGCATGCCGGTCAGGAATGCATCGCCCGACGCTGCCAGGCCGCGCGCCAGCATCACGTCGTCGACGCTCAAGTTTGCGGGCACGCCGTACAGCCAGGCCGCCAATGCCCCCGCGCCCGTGACGGCAACAGCGGTGGCAAAAAAGCCGCGCCCCAGGATGTAGACAAACAGGTGGTGCGGCAGCCAGCGCCTCAGAACCGCGCCCAGCGCCACGGCCAGCGTGGCCGGCACCACGCCCAGCCACACTGTGCGGTGCAGCGCATCGGCCAGGCTCAGATCGGCCATGAACATCATCACCGCCGCCACCGGCGCCAGCATCAGCACCGTCAGCGGCCAGCCCAGCATCAGCAGCAGGATGCAGACGCCCGACAGCGGCTGCAGCACGGGCATGCCGGTCACCGCGTCCAGGCTCCACAGCAGCGGCAATGTGGCCCACCAGGCCAGCGCCGGCCACGGCGGTGGTGCGCTGCCCAGGGCACGCCAAGGCCGTAGCGCCACGGCCAGGCCCAGGGCCAGCACGCCCAACAGCAGGTTCAGGTTCCACATCGCCGCATGGTACGGGGCCCTGCGATACTGGCCGGCTGTGCCTGGCCAACGCGCCAGGTGCGTTTGTTCAGCCCAGGAGAGTGACCCTTGCGTTCAGCACCCCACCCACTGCGCCGCCATGTGCTGGCGGCCATCGCCTTTACCGTGGCCACCTGCGGTGCCGCCTCGGCCCAAACTGCCCACACCCACGCTTGGCCCATCAAGCCCGTGCGCCTGATGGTGGGGTTCCCCGGCGGGTCCACGCCCGACATCGCCGCACGGGTTTTGGCCGACGTGCTGGCCAAGGCCTGGGGGCAGACCGTGTTCGTGGAAAACAAGCCTGGCGCGTCGGGCAACGTGGCCGCCGACACCGTGGCCCACGCCACCGACGATCACACGCTGGGCGTGGTGATCAACGGCAACCTCACCTCGGCCAAGCTGCTCAACCCCAAGCTGCCGTTTGACCCCGCCCGTGACTTTGCCTTTGTCTCGCTGGTGGCCACCGCGCCCCTGGTGCTGGTGACACCGGCCGACCAGCCCACGGGCGCGGCCTGGGTGGCGGCGGCGCGGGCGTCGGGCGACAAGTGGAGCTACGGCTCGGTGGGCATTGGCTCGGTGGGCCACCTGGGCATGGAAGTGGTGAAGGCGGCCATGGGCGGCACGCAGGCGGTGCACATCCCCTACAACGGCAACCCGGCCGTGCTGACGGCCATGCTGGGTGGCCAGATCCAACTGGCCCTGGTGCCGCCCGGCCTGGCGCTGCCGCAAGTGAAGGCGGGCAAGCTGCACGCCATTGGCGTGACCGGCCCGCGCAGCGCGTTGGCCCCTGAAGTGCTGCCGCTGGCCGACGCTGGCGTGAAGATGGCGCCCCTGGAAGTGTGGACGGCACTTGTGGGCCCGGCCGGCCTGAGCAAGGCCGCGCAAGAGCGGCTGGCGCGTGACGTGCCCGCCGTGCTGCGCGAGCCCGAAGCGCGCCAGCGCCTGCTGGCCGCAGGCTGGGACCCGCAGGGCACTTCAGCCGAAGGGCTGGCGGCGCGGGTGAAGGAAGAAGCGCGCATCCTGGGCGACATCATCACAGCGCGCGGCATCAAGCTGGAATGACTGCCACCGTCGCCGAGCCCGCGCGCCAGACGCCGGTGTTTGGCGAGTGTGACGTGCTGGTGGTGGGCGGTGGCCCGGCCGGCCTGGCCGCTGCCGTCAGCGCCGCCAGGCACGGCGCGCGCACGCTGCTGGTCGAACGTTATGGTTTCCTGGGTGGCATGGGCACGGCCGGCGGCGTGACCAACTTCGCCGGCCTTTACGGCAAGCGTGCCGGCCAGATGCAGCAACTGGTGCATGGCGTGGTGGACGAACTGCTGGCGCGCCTGCACAGACTCGGTGGTCTGAACGCGCCCCAAGACGGTTTGCAAGGCCGCATCCGCGTGCGCAGCTACGACGTGGCGGCCTACAAATGCGCCGCCGACGGTTGGCTGCTGGACGCCGGGGTGCAACTGCTGCTGCATGCTTACGCGGTGGCCGTGGTGCAAGGCCCGGCGCGTGGCATTGACGCCGTCATCGTGGAGACCAAGTCGGGCCGCCTGGCCCTGCGCGCACGGCAGGTGATTGACTGCTCTGGCGACGCCGACATCGCCCACCTGGCCGGCGTGCCCTTTGAGCTGGGCGACGGTGCCGGCGATGCGCTGTACCCCAGCACCATGTTCCGCATTGGCCATGTGGACGCGGCGCGGGCACAGGCTGCGATCGGGGAATTCAAGGCCATCGACGCGCTCATGGACGCAGCCCGCCTGCACCCCGACAAGCACTATGACTTTCCACGCCAGGGCGCCATCCTGCGGCCGCAGCGCAACCCGAGCGAATGGCGCGCCAACGTCACCCAACTGCGCAACGCCCAAGGCCGCGCCGTGGACGCCACCGACGCGCGCCAGCTCAGCGCGGCCGAGGTCGAAGGCCGGCGCCAGATCGTTGAATACATGCGTTTCCTGCGCGCCGAGGTGCCCGGCTTCGAGCAGGCCGAGGTGGCCGAGATTGCGGCGCAGGTGGGTGTGCGTGAAACGCGCCGCATCCACGGCGCCTACCGCCTGACGGGCGAAGACGTGCTGGGCGGTGCGCGCTTTGACGACAGCATCGGCCTGAACGCCTGGCCGGTGGAAAAACACCTGGCCGGGCGCATTGAATGGGCCTTTGCGCGCGACGCCGACAACGCCTTCAACCAACTTCCCTGGCGCATGCTGCTGCCCTTGGCCGTGCCCAACCTGCTGGTGGCAGGCCGCTGCGCCAGCATGGAACACCTGGGCCAAAGCGCGGCGCGCGCCAGCGGCGCCTGTTTTGTGATGGGGCAGGCCGCAGGCACGGCGGCCGCGCTGCGTGTGGCGGGGCGTTTTGACGTGCCGGCATTGCAACGTGCGCTGCTGGCCGACGGGGCCGACCTGGGCCACTGAGCCAAGACGACGCCGCGCGCTGGGTGGGCGCCGGTCGGTCCGGCCAGGTCAGGCGGCAGCGGTTTCTGCGCTTTCGGCCTGGGTTTGCAAATGCGGGCCAGGCGCAGCGGCCAGCGGCAGCCACAGCGTCACGCAGGTGCCGTGGCCCAGCGTGCTGGCAAGTTCCATGCGCCCGCCCAGCAGGCCGATGATCTCTTTGACGATGCTCATGCCCAGGCCGGTGCCGGGAATGTTGCCCGAGGTGTCGGCGCGGAAGAAGCGCTCGCTCACGCGGGCCAGATGTTCGCGCGCCATGCCGATGCCGGCGTCCTGCACCTGCACGCCCACCTCTTGCAATGCGCGGTCGGCAGGCGACACGATGCGCAGCGTGACGTCGCCGCCTTGGGGCGAATACTTGTAGGCGTTGGACAGCACATTGCCGATGGCCTGCTGCATCTTTTGGCGGTCTACCCGCACATGCACCGGCTGCGCGGTGGGCTGCAGATGGGGTGCGCCGCGCTGCCCGGGCGGGCTGAAGTCGTGGATGAGTTCGGCCACCAGCACGGCAAGGTCCACCGTCTCCAAAGAGAAGTCCTTGCCGCGACGCGACTCGATGCGCGCCAGGTCCAGCAGTTCGTTCACGATGTGGATCATGAGCTGGGTCTGGCGGTGGATGGTGGCCATCACCTCGGCCTGCCGCTCAGGCGTGAGCTTGCGCACCATCATCAACTCGGCAAAGCCAAAGATGCTGGCCATCGGCGTGCGCAGTTCGTGCGCCGCCGTGGAGAGGAACTCGCTCTTCATCTGGTCGACTTCGGTCTCGTGCGTCACGTCACGCAGCGACAGCACCTTGGCGATGGCCTGCGACGCACCGCTGCGCAAACCCAGTTCCAGCACGCGGCGCACCGGCCGCACGAGCTCGATGCGGTCACGCTGCGGCGTGCCGTTGCCGCGCAGCGCGGCGTCGCCCAGCGCGGCCAGGCCAGACCAGGGCAGGGCGTGGTCACACTGGCGGCGCAGCAGTTGCTCTACATGTTGCGCACTGCGGCCCAGGACCTGGCCTGGGTCGATGCCGGTGAGCGTCTCGAAGGCGGGGCTGACGTAGTTGACACGCCCCTGCGCGGTCATGGACATGAAGCCGTCGGGGCTGAGCGCAAAGATGGCGTCGAGCTGGTCGCCGCGCACCTGAAGCCGCGTCACGATGTCCGACACCATGGCCGAGATGGCGGCCAGGTCGTCACGGTCCGGCGGCGTGTTGTTGGTGTCGGGCCGCGCGCCGGCTTCTTGTGTAAACCCTTCAAGCACCTTGCGCAGTGAAATCAGCGCGGCCTGGCGCGACTGCAGTTCGGTGCGCAGGCGTTGCTCCAGCGCATGGGGCTCGCTCACGTCGCGGCAGGCGAGCACAAAACCGGCGGTGCTGCCGTCGGGTGCCAGGATGGTGCTGAGGGTGGTGTCCAGCACCACGGCACGCCCGCCATGGTCGGCCAGGGCCACACGGTGGCCGGCCCACGGTGCCAGACCTTCGCGGCCGGCCATCACTTGCGGCAACACCTCGGCGGCCAGGCGGCCCAGCAAGGCCGCCGCAGGCTGCGCCACCATGGCGCACGCTGCGGGGTTGGCAAACACGACGCGGCCGTCGGGGTCGAGCGTGAAAACGCCGTCGGCAATGGCGCTCAGCGTCACGCTGGCCTGCACACGCTGCGCCTGCAGGCTGGCGGCGGCACGGCCCAGCACTTCAAAGGTCTTGCGAAACTCCAGCGGCGTCTCGTCACTGGCCAGCAATGCGGGCGGTGCCTGGCCGCTGTGCATGGCGTCTTCAAAGGCCTGGATGCGGCTCAGGTTGCCCAGCCAGCGCATCAGCAGCACGCGGATCAGCAGCAGCCCGGCGGACAGGCTCAGCACGGCCAGCAGCCCGGCAATGCGGGTCTGCTGCCACAGCCGGCCGGCGATGCGCTCGGGCGCAAAGCTCAGCCGCAACACCCCGTAGTCGCGGCCACCGACATTGATGGCGTGGTTGTTGTCGTAAAGCCGCTCGGCCACCGCCTTCAGCAGCCAGTCGGGTGGTTGCACCACGGGTGCATCGTTGCGCGGCGCGCGCACCACGCCGCCTTTCACGTCAATGAAACTGGCGGCAGCAAATGACGAGTCGTACACCGCCCGCTCCAGCGTGCGGCGGATGGTGTCGTAGTCGCCAATCACCGCGCTGTCGGCCACAGCGGGTTGCAGGACCGCGGACAGCGCTTCGGCGCGCAACTGGGCTTCTTCCAGCTCCACGTCGAACTGGTAGCGGTAAAAGTGCCCAACGCCGCCCACGACAAAGACCAGCAGCGTCACGGTGTAGAGCGCAAACACGCGCCCAACCAGTGAACGTGGCAGCAGCCAATGGGGCAAGCGCATGGCGCGTCAGCGCAACGAAGCAGGCGCGGTGCGGTAGAAGTCGCGGTAGGCGGCGTATTCGCTGCCGTCGGAGGGGATGAAATACGCCTCGGCGGTCAGCCCCACCTGGGTGGACGCTTGCTGCAGGATGTCGCGGCCACGGGGGTCTTGGTGCATGCCCACAAAGGCGCGTGCCACGGCCTTGGCGGCCTTGTCGGGCACCTTGCCTGCCACCATCAGCGCCAGGTCGTGCACGGCGGCCGACGACCACAGCACCCGGTAGGCCTTGCCCTCGCGTTTGGCATAGCCTTCGGCCAGTTGCGAATTGGCGCCCACGGCGGCCACCTTGCCGCTGAACATCTGTGCCAAAGCGCCGTCCATGTTGCCGCCAAAGACGACCTTGACGTCGATCTTCTTGTTGATCAGGTGCGCGGCCGGAAACTTGTACGACACCAAGGCCTCGGGGCCAGGAAAGGCCACTTCCTTGCCCTGCAACTGGCTGAGCTCGGTAATGGCGGACGCAGCCGGCACCACGATCTGCCCGTGCACCGGCGGCGTGAGGCGTCGGCCAAAGACCTTCCAGCCCAATTGCTCGCGCTCGGGGCTGAAGAGGTGGTTGCTGAAGATGAATTCAACCTCTTGGGCCAGCACATAAGCTGTGGTGTCGGCCGAGGTGCGCCCTATCTTCAGCTGCAGCTTGACGCCGCTCTTTTCAGACACATAGGCAATGATGGGGTTCCAGTACGCGGCCGTCAGGTTGATGCCGTACTGGTTGACAGGTGAAAAGCGGTACGCGCCGTCGTCCTGCGCCAAGGCAGGTGTTACGCCAACGGCCGTTCCGGCCACGAGCGCGGCAGAAATCAGTGCTGAAAATCCTGCGGCCAGGGCGCTGCGGCGCCGGTTTTTGCTGAACATTTGGTGGACTCCTGGGTCACGCGGGTGCTGCCCACATGGCTTGGCCGTGACGGTGGTGGTCTGTGGTTATCGGCGCGAACGGGTGTGCCTTTAGCGCGGCCGTGTCTTGGCTGCCGACACTGCCAAGACCGCCAGGGCGGCCAAGACAAGCGCTTGCGGCGCTATCGTCTGGCCATCGATCGCAGGCAAACTTCACCCATGACAGCGCCCATCGACTTTTTCTTCGACTTCTCCTCGCCCTATTCGTACATTGCCAACGAATGGGTGGATGCGATGGCGGCGCGCCATGGCCGCAGTGTGCGGCGGCGCGCAATCCTGCTGGGCGCCACGTTTCAGGTGGCCGAGCTCAAGTCGCCCGTGTCCTACCCCATGAAGCGCGAATACTCGCTGCATGACTTTGAGCGCACCGCGCGTTTTGAAGGCGTGCCGTATGTGCTGCCGCCGGTGTTTCCCATTCCCACGCAGAACGCGGCGCGGGTCTTCTGGTGGCTGCACGACACCCGTGGCGAGGCCGCCGCCGCAGCCTGGGCACAGGCCGGCCTGCGCGCCGTTTTTACACAGGGCGTGCCTTTACACGACGCGCCCGCGCTCAAGGCGCTGGCTGCCGCGCATGGCCTGGACCCGGCCGAGGCTGAAGCGGTGTGGAACGCCGCACCCTGGAAGGCACGGCTCAAGCAGGCCAATGACGACGCCATTGCGGCGGGCGTGTTCGGTGCGCCGTACTTCATCGTCGGCGACGAGCCCTTTTGGGGCAACGACCGCAAGCCCCAACTTGAGCGCTGGCTGGCCAGCGGGCCGTTTTGAGCGGCACGCCGGTGCCGCTGCAGGCGCCACCGCCGGTGCCTGGCGTGTCACCACAGGCACCCGCCGCCGTGCAGTCGAGCCACCACATGGTGCTGGCCGCCCTGGCCGAGGTGCACACGCTCAGCGCCGCGCAGGCGCTGGCGCTGCACGGCCAGCCGCAAGTGTTGTTTGTGGACATTCGCGAGGCGGCGGAGTTGCAGCGTGAAGGCCTGGTCCCTGGCGCCGCCGTGGCGCCACGCGGGGTGCTGGAATTTTGGGTCGACCCGGCCAGTGAATGGCACCGGCCCGAGTTCTCGCAGCCCGGCGTGCAGTTGGTGCTCTACTGCGCCTTGGGCTGGCGCTCGGCACTGGCCGCCAAGACCTTGCAGGACATGGGCGTGCCGCGTGTCAGCCATGTGGGTGGCGGCCTGGCGGCATGGAAGGCAGCGGGCGGGCCTGTGGCGCCGCAGCCGCCCAAAGCTTGACCTGCTGGTGCTGCGGTGGCCGCACATGCGCGCACCTGCCCGCACACGCCCGCGCACGCCAGAACATGCCAGCGCACTTGACCCCCGTGGCGGGTTTTTGGCCGCAGCCGCCCGTTCGAGTGGCAAAGTTCAAACACGGGCCCTGAGGGCCGCACCACCAACAACAAGGACCCGTTGCCGTGACCGACATGAATGACGAAGGCGTAGACCTGTCGTCCGACCAGGAAAGCCTCATTGAAGACCTCATGCGGGTCGCGGCCCGCTGGCTTCTGGCCGACGCCGACCCCCACCGTTTCATCAACCGGCTGGCGCAAGCGGGGCCACGCCTTTTTGGTGATCTGTTTACCGCTCCGCCGGGGCTGGCCAAAGGCGAAGCGGCTGTGGCGCAGGCACAGTTTTTTCGCAGTTTTGGGTGGGCCATTGCCTCGGCCATGCCGTTGCCGGCCAACGGCTTTGCACCGCGCAAGCTGCCGCTGCCGGGGCGCAATGAAGCGTGCATCTGCGGCTCGCTGAAGAAGTTCAAGCACTGCTGCGCGCCTGTGTTTGAGCACCTGCCGGCCTTTGAGACTGAAGGCTTGGGCGTGGTGATGCTGGCTGAATTGCCGCGCAAGCAATGGGCCAGCCTGCCGGCCACGGGTGTGCCACCCCGCATGGTGACGGAAGCGGCCGCGATGCTGTGCGACAGCGGTGACGAAAAACTGGCCTGCGCGCTGCTGGAGCCCTGGGCCAAGTTGCCCGCGCCCTGGCCCGCAGCGCGCATGCCGTTGCTGGACTTGCTGTGTGACGTCTACCTTGACCTGGGCCACCCGCGCAAACGGCAAAAACTGGCGCTGGCCATGGTGGAGCATGGCGACGTGCCCGTGCAGTCGGCCGGCTGGCGGCGCCTGAGCATGATGGCCGCTGACGCGGGCGACGCCGACGCCTCGCACCACGCCTTTGAGCGCGCCCAGCGCTTGACGCCCGACGAACCTGACGTGGCGCTGCTGGAGGTGACCACCCTGCTGGGCAGCGGGCAGCACGAACGTGCGGCCGAGCGCGCCAGCTTTCATGCCAAGCGGCTGTCGCGCCTGCCCCATGCCGCAGCGCTGGCCGACGAGATTGCCATGTTCGAAGAACTGGGCCGGGGTGAATTTCCGCCGCTGCCCGAATTCGACGATGACGAGATCGATGGCGACGACGGCAGCACGGGTTCGGGTGGTGCGCGGGGCGCGGCAGGGCGCAGCATGGTGGGCGTGCTGGAGCCGGACTCCCCCTTCAATGAACTGCGCCGCTGGGCTGAGGCCTTGCCACCACCCAGATTGCGGCTGCGTTTTGACGGCGCCACGCCCACCGACATGGGTGCCCTGGCGCCGGCGGCGGCACTTTTGGCCCCCTTGGCGCGCTGGCAAAAGGCGTTTGGGTGGCAGGCACCGACCATGGCCTGGGAAGCAGCCGGCCCCGAGGCGTTGGACGTGTTTGCAGATGAGCGCTGGTCAGCCCTGCTGCAGCGTGATCCGCGCCTTGCGGACTGCTTTGACGTGCTGGACGGCTTGGTGCTGGTACTCGACCTGGTGCCCCTGGGCCTGGCGGCGGGCTTGCAGGCCATCTTGATGCAGCGCGCGCTGGCGCTGTGGGCTGAATTGCGCCAGCAGCGCCCCCAGGCGCGTTGCGAATGGGCGTATCTGGACAACCGCCCGGCGCTGCGGTTGCTGGCCCGGCGCGTGGAACTTGACACCACGCCGCAGGCCGACGAGTCTTTTGATTGGCTGCAGGCGCTGGTGGAAGTGCTCAACCCGCACGACAACCATGGCCTGCGTGAACGGCTGGCAGCGGTTTACTTGCGTCGGGGCCAGGCCACGCAGGCGCTGGCGCTGTGCGGGCGCTATCCCGATGACTTTGTGGGCATGCAGTTGCTGCACGTTCGGGCCTTGCTGGCGCTGCAGCAGTTGGACGAAGCCGCTGCAATTCTGAAAGCGGCATTGGCGGCGAACCCGCATGTGCGGGCCTTGCTGCTGGCGCGCCGCGCGCCCCGCGACCCCGGCGTGCCGAGTTACGCCGTGGGCTCGCTGGAACAAGCCAAAGTGGCGGTGGGCCCGCAGCATGACCTGTGGCGGGATGCGCCTGTGCGCCACTGGTTGCAGGCGCAACTGAGCGGTGCCCCGGGGCAAGGGCTTTTCTGACGTGCCCGGTGCCCCGCAGCCTCCTAGAATGAATTGACGTTGACGTAAACGTCAATCAACCGGCACAGCCTGCACAGGAGCACCGATGCCCGCGATCAAGTCCAAGCTCAACCCGCGTTCTGCAGAATTCAAGGCCAGCAGCGCGCAGATGCGGCTGTTGGTGGATGACCTGAACGGCAAGCTCGCACAAATCGCCCTGGGTGGCGGCCCCGCAGCACGCGCCAAGCACAGCGCACGCGGCAAGCTGCTGCCGCGCGACCGGGTAGAAATGTTGCTTGACCCCGACACGCCCTTCCTTGAAATCGCGCCCCTGGCGGCACTGGACATGTACGACAACGCGGCCCCCGGCGCCGGCATGATCTGCGGCATCGGCCGCGTCAGTGGTGTCGAATGCCTGATCGTTTGCAACGACGCCACCGTCAAGGGTGGCACCTACTACCCGGCCACCGTCAAGAAGCACCTGCGGGCGCAAGAAGTGGCGCAGCAAAACCGCCTGCCCTGCATCTACCTTGTGGACAGCGGCGGTGCCAACTTGCCCAACCAGGACGAAGTGTTTCCCGACCGCGACCACTTCGGCCGCATCTTCTACAACCAGGCCCAGATGTCGGCGCTGGGCATTCCCCAAATCGCGGTGGTCAT
>CAZUKT010000022.1:0-3532 GCA_964620975.1 uncultured Rubrivivax sp.
TGTAGTCGGTGCGCAGCACCTCCAGCATCTCGGCGCGCACCAGGCGCAGGATCAGCGCCAGTTGAAACACCGACAAGGTAATGGCCGGCAGCACCAGGTGCAACCAGCCGTCCACGGTCAGCAAGCCGGTGCTCCACGGGCCCAGCATCACCACGTCGCCGCGCCCGAAGCTGGGCAGCCACTTCAACGTGACGGCAAACACCAGGATCAGCAGGATGCCGATCAGGAAGGTGGGCAAGGACACCCCCAACAGCGACAACATCATCACCAGTTGTGAACCGAAGCGGCCACGCCGCAGTGCTGCATAAACACCCAAAGGCACCCCGACGGCGAGCGCAATCACGGCTGCAGCCAAGGCCAGTTCAAGCGTGGCCGGAAATCGCTCGGCGATCAAGGCCGACACCTGCCGGCCCTGCCGCAGGCTCAGGCCGAACTCACCTTGCATCGCGTTGGCCACAAAGTGGGCAAACTGAGCAGGAAACGGCTGGTCCAGCCCGAGGTCCTGACGGAGTTTGTCTCGCTGCTCCTGCGTCGCATCCTGGCCCAGCAGGTTGGTCACCGGGTCGCCGACATACTGGAACAGCATGAAGGCGATGAAGGCCACCGTGAGCATCACGATCACGGCCTGGGCCAGGCGGCGGAGTATGAAAACCAGCATCGGTGGGGCCTAGGCCAATTGCATGCCCGAGCATGCCAGGGTTCAAGCGGCAACAAAAAGGCCGCCCAAAGGCGGCCCTGAGATCTGACCCTTGGGGTCGATCAGAAGTTGTGCTGAATGCCGAAGTCGAAGCCGGTGGGTTCAGCCTTGAACGCCGTGGCGCTGTCGCGGCCCAGGGTCGCGTAGACCTTGGTGCGCTTGGACAGGTCATAGTGGTAGCCCACGCCCAGACGCTTCATCGACGTGACGCTGCCGGTCTTCAACGTGGCATAGCCCAAGCGGATGTCACCAGCACCCATGCGGATGTTGGCGCCGAGCAGGTAGCTCTTGACCTTGGCGTTGGCGTTGTTCGTGCCATTGCTCATGCCAGCGCGCAACACAGCCGGGCCCATGGCGAAGCGGGCGCCCAGGGTGGTCAGCTTGTCGTTCTTGCCACCGGGATTTTCATGGCCGAAAGCCAGCCAAACGGGACCCGCCGCGTAGGTCACCGAGCCCGACCAGGGCTTGTTGGCCACAGTAGCGTCAGCCGCTCCGGTGTTATTCACGCCACCTTCGGAGATGTCATACGACATCGACAGGCCACCCATGGTGTTGAAGTACTTCACGCCGTTGGCGAAGCGGACCTTGGCAACGCCAGCAAGCAGTGCAGCACGCAGCGCGCCGGCGTTGTCGCCGCCGAACGGGTCAACCTGGTTTTGCACGTTAATGAACGCCGACGTGTAGTCGCGGCCCAGACGCACGGTGCCGAAGCCACCATTCAGACCCACCCACGAGTAGCCATTCCAGAAATTGGTGGCCGAAGTGCTGGTGCCCGTGTCAGGGCTGAAGCGGTGCTCAATGCCGAAAACGGCGGCCATGCCACCACCCAGATCTTCACGGCCACCAAAGTTCAGGCGGCTCCCCGGGGTGTCAAAAAGGCCCTTGTCGGCAGAGCCGATCAACTTGCCAACGGCCAAGTCGATCTTGCCGCCGATGGTGACCGACGATTGAGCGGAAGCTGCGCCTGCAAATGCCGTCAGTACGGCCAGGGCGAGCAGAGATTTTTTCATTGCGACTATCTCCTAGGTTGAACAAGAGGTCCGGATCGGGGAGGCACCCGGCGAAGGGCTGATCAGGCCAACCTCCGCAGCGGAAGTTGCCGTATTGCACCAGACCGCTCAGCCGGTTGCCAAGGTTTGGTCTTTAAATCCGCCGGGGCTGTTGTCTGGCAACAACGTCCCGCTGGGGTCCAGACGTGCCCGGCGAATGGGATATTCTGACTCACCATGAATGCCACAGACCACTTGATTGCCCGGGTTGACAACGCCTTGCGGACCCTGTCGGGCGCCGTCAGGGCCAGTCGCCCCAACCCCGCCGGCGCCACGCCGGACGGTTTGGCGCCCGAAGACCGCGCCGGCGCTGCCGCTCTGATGCGGGTCAACCACGTGGGCGAGGTTTGTGCCCAGGCGCTGTACCAGGCGCAGGCGCTCACGGCCCGCACGCCCGAATTGCGCCAGCACATGGACAGGGCCGCCCGCGAAGAGGGCGATCACCTGGCCTGGACGCAGGAAAGGCTGGCCGAAATGGGCGACCGGGTGAGCCTGCTGAACCCGCTTTGGTACGCGGGTGCCTTTGGCATCGGGCTGCTGGCCGGGCGCCTGGGAGACGGCGCGAGTCTGGGCTTCCTGGTTGAAACCGAACGCCAGGTTGAACAGCACTTGGCCGGGCACCTGGACCGCCTGCCCGCTGGTGACACCCGGTCGCGGGCCATCGTGCAGGCCATGCAGGACGACGAGCGCCGGCACGCCGACGAAGCCCTGGCTGCCGGGGGCGGTGATCTGCCCGAGCCGGTGCGGTGGCTGATGCGTGGCGCCGCCAGGCTCATGACGAGCACAGCCGCGCGCATTTGAAGCGCTGACCGCGCTCGGCTCAGGCATCCACCAGCTCGAAGCTGGTTGTGATTTCGGCCGTCTTGCCCAGCATGATGCTGGCCGAGCAATATCGTTCGTGCGAAAGCGCTATGGCGCGTTCCACGGCTGCGGCTGGCAGGC
This sequence comes from uncultured Rubrivivax sp., assembly GCA_964620975.1. Classification (GTDB taxonomy): domain Bacteria; phylum Pseudomonadota; class Gammaproteobacteria; order Burkholderiales; family Burkholderiaceae_C; genus Rubrivivax. Next base: position 2,689 of record CAZUKT010000022.1, read on the forward strand.
CACGCCCGCTGACGACAAAGTGCATCTGAATGCGTGTAAACACTTTTGGGTCTTGTTCGGCGCGCTCGGCGCTGACCCTGACCTGGCAGCCGCGCACATCATGCCGGCCGCGCTTGAGGATCAGCACCACGTCGTAGGCTGTGCAGCCGCCGGTACCGGCCAGCACGGTTTCCATGGGGCGGGGGGCCAGGTTGTTGCCCCCGCCGTCGGGCGCACCGTCCATGGTGAGAAAGTGTCCGCTGCCCGTCTGGGCGACAAAACCCATGCCGGTGCCTGGCATCCAGTTGATGGTGCATTCCATGTTGAATCGGCCCCAATTTGGCGCACGCCTTTGCGGCGCAGAAAGTACTGGAGCGGCCTCACTAAAGCATGGTGCAGAAAGCATATTGCACTGCAGCATGGCGGTGATAGACTGCCCCTCGTGGGTGCTCAGGAAATCCCGAAACACCCGTCAATTGTCTCCTCCACCTCCAAAAACGGTGGATTCAGCCCGGGGCTCCCAAGGCCCCGGGCTTTTTTACGTCTGCCGCACACCGGGCCGTATGATCCGCCGCCCCAAAAGGACTGAACCGACCATGCCTTCAGGCAGCCCCCGCTCCAGCACCGCGCCGCCCGTGCGCAGCATCACCGCCAAGGCCCAGCGCGTGGCGGCGGACTACCTCAAGCGCATCCTCACAGCGCGGGTTTACGACGTGGCGCGCGAAACAGCGCTGGAGCCGGCCCGAAGCGCTGCTGGCGGCCAAGCGCTACAACGCGCTGGCGCGCGAACACGGCCTCACGCCCACGCAGCTGGCGCTGGCGTTTTGTTACCGCAGCTGGCGCGTGGCGAGCACCATCATTGGCG
>CAZUKT010000022.1:3542-7031 GCA_964620975.1 uncultured Rubrivivax sp.
CCTCACGGCACGGGTTTACGACGTGGCGCGCGAAACAGCGCTGGAGCCGGCCCGAAACTTGTCGCGCCGGCTGGGCAACCAGGTGCTGCTCAAACGTGAAGACCAGCAGCCCGTGTTCAGCTTCAAGCTGCGTGGCGCCTACAACAAGATGGTCAAGCTGCCGGCCGATGTCCTGGCGCGCGGTGTCATCTGCGCCTCGGCCGGCAATCACGCGCAGGGCGTGGCGTTGTCGGCCAAACGCCTGAATTGCCGAGCCGTGGTGGTGATGCCCGTGACCACACCCAAGCTCAAGGTGGATGCAGTGGCGGCGCTTGGCGGTGAAGTGCTGCTGCACGGCGACAGTTACTCCGACGCCTACGCGCACGCGCTTCAGGTGCAGCAAGAGCAGGGCCTGACCTTTGTTCATCCCTTTGATGACCCCGATGTGATCGCCGGCCAAGGCACGGTGGCGATGGAGATCCTGCGCCAGCATCAGGGCCCCATCGACGCCGTGTTTGTGGCCATTGGCGGTGGTGGCTTGATCTCTGGCGTGGCCGCCTACATCAAGGCCGTGCGGCCCGAGGTGCGCGTGATTGGCGTGCAAACGGTGGACTCGAATGCCATGGTGCAGTCGGTGCAAGCCGGCAAACGCGTGCAGTTGTCAGACGTGGGGCTGTTCTCGGACGGCACGGCCGTCAAGCTGGTGGGTGAAGAAACATTCCGCATCACGCGGGCGCTGGTGGACGACTTCGTGGTGGTCAACACCGACGCCGTGTGCGCCGCCATCAAGGACGTGTTCCAGGACACCCGCAGCATTCTTGAACCCGCCGGCGCGCTGGGTGTGGCGGCCGTCAAGCAATACGTGGCCCAGCACAAGCTCAAGGGCGCCACGCTGGTGGCCATCACCTGCGGCGCCAACATGAACTTTGACCGCCTGCGTTTTGTGGCCGAGCGGGCTGAGTTTGGCGAGCAGCGTGAGGCCTTGTTTGCGGTAACCATTCCTGAAGAGCGTGGTTCCTTCAAGCGGTTTTGTGAACTCATAGGCCCACGGTCGGTCACCGAGTTCAACTACCGCATTGCCAACGAGCGTGTGGCGCACGTCTTTGTGGGCTTGGCCATTTCGCGCCATGACGAGGCCGAACGCATCGGCAGGCAGTTCGTCAGACAAGGCTTCGCCAACGTCAACCTCACCGACGACGAACTGGCCAAGGAACACGTGCGCCACATGGTGGGCGGGCGCAGTGAACTGGCGCGTGACGAGCGCCTCTTCCGCTTTGAATTCCCCGAGCGGCCGGGGGCCTTGATGCGTTTTCTGGCGGCGCTGCACCCGGGCTGGAACATCAGCCTGTTTCACTACCGCAACCAGGGCGCCGACTACGGCCGCATCTTGGTTGGCATACAGGTGCCCGCGGGTGATGAGACGGCGTTTGACGATTTCCTGCGTAGCCTGGCGTACCCCTGTGTCGAGGAGACGCGCAATCCCGTCTATGGGCTCTTCTTGCGCTGAGACTCACCACTACACTGCCCCGCCATGGCCACCAACCGCTCGCTTGTCACGCCCACGTCCAACCCAGCCCTTGAAAAGGCGTTGCGTGAAAAGCTCCAGCGCCGCAATGAAGCCGGGGGCAGCCTGGGTGAACTGGAGCCCCTGGCCATTCGCCTGGGCTTGATGCAAAACACGCTCAAGCCTCGCCTGCACGACCCCCAGTTGTTGGTGTTTGCAGCCGACCACGGCCTGGTGGTGGACGGCATACAACCACCCGCAGACCAGGCCACACACGACAACCGCCCCACGCACGAAACCGTGCGCATGCTGCTCACCAATCAGTTGCCGCTGACGGTGTTTGCGCGTGCGCAGCAGATTGAAGTGACCGTGGTCGACTGCGGCGTGTCTGAAAAGCTGGCGCCGCATGACCGCTTGTTGATGCGCAAGATCGCGCATGGCACCCGCAACGCCCGCGCCACGGCGGCCATGACGGTGGAGCAGGCGCAGGCAGGCATGCGTGCCGGCATGCAGATCGGCGAAAAGCTGCGTGGCAACGTGGCGGTGCTTGCCGGCGTGGGTGTGGGCTCGCATGAAAGCGCGGCCATGGTGTTGGCGCGGCTGACCGACAGTTCGGTGCGTGACCTCATCGTCACCGGCCCGCACATGGACACCGACCGCCTTGCGCACCTGATGGTGGTGTTGCAAGGTGCCGGTGGGCGCCACAGAGAAGTGGTGGAGCCCATTGAAGTGCTGGCTGCTTTCGGCGGTTTTGAAGTGGCCGTGATGGTGGGCGTGATCCTGATGGCCGCCAGCAAACGGCAACTGCTCATGATCGATGGCATGCCGGCCTGCGCAGCGCTGATGCTGGCGGCGCGCATTGCGCAACCCGTCACCGACTACTGCGTGTTCTGCCGCAGCCATGGCCACCGCGGGCTGGACCAGGCGCTGAACCTCTTCCGCGCCTCTGCGCTGCTGGAATTGGGCATGGAAAGCACAGACGGCACCGGCGCCACGCTGGCTTGGCCCATGGTCAAGAGCGCGGCTGCACTGCTGACCGAAGTGGCCGATGGCGAAGATGCCGGGCCGTCGCTGCCCGGCGAATTTGCGCCATTGCATGAACCTTTTGCGCCTGAACCCGAGCCTGTGCCAGTGCCCTTGCCGTTTGGCGACGCCCTTTACTAGGCTGCTTCGGTAGACAGCCTGGCCGCTGTGCCGGGCTGCGATCAGCGAATGGCGGGGTCGCCCTCGGCGGCCGTGGCCTGCGGGTCGGCCGGTAAGCCCGGGCGGGGCTGCCGGGGTGCCACCGGCATGCGGGGCGCCGCACGGGGCGGTTCAGCCGCCGGTGCTGCGCCTGCCGCAGGCAGGCTGCCACGGGCGGCGGCAAGCGGCGGCGCCACATTCAAGGCAATGGCGGCGCTGCCGTCCTGGGGGCCCAAGGTGGCGCCCCGTGCGCTGACCGCACGCAGCACGTGGCTTTCGCCGACAGCGGCACCCACGCGGTAGGCGCGCGCTGGTTTGCCATCCACAGCGATCAAGGCCACGCCTTCCCGGGCGGCCTGAGGTGAACGGGGCGTGACCACCCCCACCAGTGCAAAGCGCGCATCGGCAGCGGGTTCGGCGTCTGCGGGCGTGGCCAACGGGGCAGCGTCAACGCCCAGCAGCCGGGAAAGGTCGCCACCCAAGCTGGTGCCGGCTGAAGCCACCAGCGCCTGGGCGGGCAGGCCCGCTGGGCGTGCCGCGAGCTTGAGACCCCAGAACAGCGCCGATCCCGCCGCCAGGGCCCACACCATCAATGTCGTCCAGCGAGCCAGCATGCGGCGATTATCATTCAAGCACCCTGTCCCGCCCGGTCTTGCCGGGCCGCCGCCGCCACCATGAAGTCACTGCACACGCACCGCCGCACGCGGGGTTTCACGCTCATTGAATTGCTGGTGGTGCTGGTCATCATCGGCGTGCTGGGCGCACTGATCGTTCCCAACCTGTTTTCGGGCTTCGACGACGCGCGCTCCACGGCGGCACGCACC
>CAZUKT010000022.1:7041-13331 GCA_964620975.1 uncultured Rubrivivax sp.
CGCGCTGGTGCACAAGCCCACAGTGGGCAACGTGCCACCCAACTGGAAGCCCTACCTGGACAAGCTGCCCAACGACCCCTGGGGCAAGCCCTACCAGTACCTGAGCCCGGGTGTGCGTGGCGAGATCGACGTCTTCAGCTTTGGCGCCGATGGCCAGCCGGGCGGTGAAGACAAGAATGCCGACATCGGCTCCTGGCAGTAAGCACCTCAGCCGCACCTGCACCCGCCGAGGCGCTGCTCGCGGCTTCACGGTGATCGAGTTGCTGCTGGTGATTGCCATCATGGCTGTGGCCGTGGCGCTGGTGAGCTGGGCGCTGCCCGATGGTGATGCTGCACGGCTTGAAGAAGAATCCGCCCGCCTTTCCGCGTTGCTTGAAATGGCCCGCGCCGAAGCGCGTGTCTCGGGCACCGCAGTGCGCTGGGTGCCCCGCAGCGATGCCGACCCCGGCACCTTGGCCAACGGTGAGATCGTCAACTTTCGTTTTGTGGGCCTGCCGCCATCGCTGAAGATGCCCACACGCTGGCTCGACGCCCGCGTCCGTGCCCAGGTGGTGGGCGCCACCACCGTGCTGCTGGGGCCCGAGGCCATTTTGCCGCCGCAACGCATTGTGCTGAGCCTGGGCGACAAGCGGGTTGAATTGGCCAGCGACGGCTTGGGCCCCTTCGCCGAACCGGACGCTGCCGCGCCGGACAGGGCCGAGCCAGACCGGGCCAACGCCACCGCTGCGCCAGCCACCGGCCGATGAAACCAGCCCCTGCGTCGCGCGGTTTCACGCTGCTGGAGGTGCTGGTGGCGCTGGCCGTGACGGCCATTGCGCTGGGCGCCGGGCTGCGCGCTGCCGGCGTGTTGACCGACAACGCGGCCCGCCTGTCTGACGTGGTGGCCGCGCAGTGGTGTGCCGACAATGAACTGACCAACCTGCGCCTGTCGCGCACCTTTCCGGGTGTGGGTGACGCCGACTTCAGCTGCGAGCAACTGGGCCGCAGCTACCCCGGCAAGCTGGTCACGCGGCCCACGCCCAACCCGGGATTCCGGCGTGTGGATGCCATCGTCAGCGACGCCGACGAACGGCCGCTGCTGACGATTTCCACGGTGCTGGGGCGGCCATGAAGCGCGTGCACGGCCCGCAGTCGGGATTCACGCTGGTGGAAGTCCTGGTGGCGCTGTTTGCCATGGCCTTGCTGGCCGGCCTGGCCTGGCAAGGGCTGGACAGCGTGCTGCGTGCCAAGCGCGCCAGCCAGCAGACCATCGACGACACGGCACGCCTGTCCACCGTGCTCACCCAATGGGAGCAGGACCTGGGCGCCGTGTTTGACACCGAGGCCGTGCCTGCGCTCAGCTTTGACGGCCAGACCCTGCGCCTGACAAGGCGCCTGGAAGGTGGCGTGGCGCTGGTGGCGTGGTCGGTGCGCAGCGGCAAGTGGCAACGCTGGGCCGGCCCCGCCATGACGCGTGAAGCCGAGCTGCAAGAGGCCTGGCTGCGCCAGCAGCAATTCCAGGGCAGCGAGCCGGGCCACCTCACCGTGGCGCTGGGTGTCAGCGATTGGCAGATCTACTTCCACCGGGGCAGCACCTGGAGCAACGCGCAGTCCACCGGCAACCTGGTGCAGACACCGGTGGCACCCGCTGGCGGCGGCGCAGCGCCGATTGCTCCGCGCCAGGCGCTGCCCAACGCGGTGCGCTTGGTCATCACACTGGACGGCAAGAAGCTCACGCGCGACATCGCGCTGGGCCCGCAAGAGACATGAAGCGGCGGGTTCAACGCGGCGCGGCGCTGCTGCTGGCCATGATCATCGTGGCCCTGGTGGCCACCATCACCGCCGGCATGGTGTGGCAGCAAAACCGCGCCGTGCAGGTGGAAGCGGCCGAGCGCGCACGCACCCAGGCGGTGTGGGTGTTGCACGGGGCGCTGGACTGGGCGCGCCTGATCCTGCGTGAAGACCAGCGCGCCAACCAGCAGCGCACGCAGCCCTATGACTCGCTGGACGAGCCCTGGGCCACGCCGCTGGAAGAGGCCCGCCTGTCTACCTTTCTGGCCGCCGACAAGGACAACAACGCCGACGGCGGCCCCGAGGCCTTCATCTCGGGCGCCATTGCCGATGCCCAGGCGCGCTTCAACCTGCGTGGGCTGGTGGACGCCGCCGGCAAACCCGACCCGGTGCAGGTGGCGGCCTTGCAGCGCCTGTGTGACCTGGTGGGCGCGCCCGGTGACACGGCCAAGACGCTGGCCAAGGCGCTGGGCGACACCCTGGCGGCCAAGGCCACGGCGGGCGCCCCGGGCACCCCTGGCGCTGCCGACGCACCGCTGGCGGCGCAGCGCCTGGCCGACCTGGTGTGGGCCGACGTCGCGCCCGCCACGCTGGCGCTGCTGGAGCCGGTGGCCGTGTTGCTGCCGGTGGCCACGCCCGTGAACCTGAATACCGCTTCGCGTGAAGTGCTGGTGGCCGCCATCGACGGCATCGACCCCGGCACCGCCGAGCGGCTGGTGCAGGCACGGCAGCGCAAGGCCTTTGTCACCCTGGACGAAGCCAAGGCCCTGCTGTCCCCCACCACGGCGCTGGACCCCTTGCGTACCAGTGTCACCACCAGCTATTTCGAGGTGGCCGGACGTCTGCGGCTTGAAGAGCGGGTGGTGGAAGAGCGCTCGCTGCTGGTGCGCCGCAACAACCGGGTGGATGTGCTGCGGCGCGAAAGGCGCAGCTTCTCGGCGCCATGAATCGGCCGCGATGCCAATGACGGCGAGAATACGCAGCGCACCGCCGCCGACCCTACAACACACCGCCACCAGGACCCGCCTGCCCGCATGTCAGTGCTAGTGATACAGCTCCCGCCGCGCGACCGCCTGGGCGCCCGTGCGGCCGGTGCCGAACCCGGCGCCGGGTTGCGTTTGCCAGGCGAGTGGCCCTTTGTGCTCAGCAACGATGGGCGCAGCGTGGCCCAGCAAGGCAGTGCGCCGCTGGCGCTGCTGCCACGCGCTGACGAGCTGCTGCTGCTGCTGGCCGACGCTGACGTGAGCTGGCACCCGGTCAACGTGCCCAAGGCCCCCGCCGCAAGGTTGCGTGCCGCGCTGGTGGGTGTGATGGAAGAAGCCCTGCTCGACGACGACGACGCCCTGCACTTTGCGCTGGCACCCGACGCGGCCCCGGGCCGCACCGGCTGGGTGGCCGTGACACAGCGGCCGCGCTTGGTGGCTGCGCTGCAGGCACTGCAGGTGGCGGGCCTGAACGTGCAGCGCGTGCTGCCGGGCTGCCTGCCCGTGGCTGCCGGCGGCCCGGCACATGGGCACTTCTATACCGCCGACCCGAGCCAGGGTGATGTGCCGTGCTTGAGTCTGGCCAGTGAACACGGTGTGCTGAATCTGCGCCTGGCCGGCAGCCTGGGGCGTGCGCTGCAGCCTGTCGAAGCCGGCACACGCTGGACGGCCACACCCGCTGCTGCGGCGGCGGCCGAACGCTGGTTGGGCACACCCGTGGCCGTGCTCACCGACGCCGAACATGCGCTGCAAGCCACCCAGGGCACGGCCAACCTGATGCAGTTTGACCTGGTGCCCCGGCACCGGGGCACACTGGCCCTGCGCGACGCCGCACATCGCTTTTTCAGCCGCGAATGGCGCACCGTGCGCTGGGGCCTGGTCGCGCTGCTGTTGCTGCAACTGGTGGGCCTGAACGCCTATGCCTGGCAACAGCGCCAGGTGCTGGCCGCCAAGCGCCAGGCCATGGCCGACTTGCTGCGCAGCGCCCACCCCGGCGTGCGCGCCGTGCTGGACGCACCGCTGCAGATGGAACGCGAAACCGAGCGCCTGCGCACGGCCGCAGGCAAAGCGGGCGACGGCGACCTTGAATCGTTGCTGGCCGCTTGCGCCGCAGCCTGGCCCGACGGCGCCGCGCCGGTGCAAGGCCTGCGCTTTGAGCCGGGCAAGTTGTCGATGGTGGCGCCGGGCTGGGGCGAGCCGCAACTGTTGCAGTTCAAGGACCGCCTGCGCAGTGCAGGTCTGGGTGCCGAGCTGGCCGAAGGGCGTGTCAACGTCACCCGGCTGGCCGCCAAGGGGGCGCCGTGAGTGACATAAGCGACATGAGCAACATGAACGCCAAAGCCTCGCCGATGACCGCACTGGCGCCCGCTGCCGCCTGGTGGCGCGGCTTGGCTGCGCGCGAGCGCCAACTGCTGTCAATGGCCGCTGCCGTGTTGGCGCTGGCGCTGCTGTGGTGGCTGGCCGTGGCGCCGGCCTGGCGCACCCTCAGCCGCGCGCCGGCCGAGCTGGACCTTCTCGACGGCCAATTGCAGACCATGCAACGCCTGGCCGCTGAAGCCCAGCAACTGCGCGCCACGCCACCCGTCAACCCCGAATCGGCCGCCGCCGCGCTGAAGGCCGCCACCGAAAGGCTGGGCGACAAAGGCCGTCTCCAATTGCAGGGCGAACGGGCAGTGCTCACGCTCAACGGCGTGGCCACGCAGCCGTTGCGTGACTGGCTGGCCGAAGCCCGCACCGGCGCCCGCGCCCGGCCGGTGGAAGCCGCGTTGGCCCGGGGCCCCAGCGGCTTCAGCGGCACCTTGGTGGTGGCACTGGGGAGCGGCACATGATCAAGTGGATGCTGGCCGGCGCCGCGCTGGGCAGCGCCGTGGCCACCGTGGCCTTTGCACCCGCCACCTGGTTGGCCGGCGCTGTGGGCGCGGCCACCGACGAACGCGTGCTGCTGGCCGACGCTCGCGGCACGGTGTGGCGGGGCAGTGCCGTGGTGGTGTTGACAGGCGGCACCGGCAGCCGTGACGCCAGCGCCTTGCCCGGCCGGCTGCAGTGGCACCTGGGCCTCGACGGTGCCGCCCTGGCGCTGCGTGCGCGCCATGCCTGCTGCATCAACGGCCAACTGGCGCTGCGCGTGGTGCTGGGCCTGGGGCGTTTGCGCGTGGAACTGCCGGCCACCGCCGGTGCCATTGGCCAATGGCCTGCCGCATGGCTGGTGGGCCTGGGCACGCCCTGGAACACCTTGCAGCCTGCCGGAAGCCTGCAACTCAGCAGCCCGGGCCTGACGCTGGAATCGGTGCAGGGCCGCTGGCGCTTTACCGGCCAGGCCCAGTTGGACGTGGGCAGCTTCGCGTCGCGCCTGTCCACGCTGCCGGTGTTGGGCAGCTACCGCCTCATGCTGCAGGGTGCTGGCGCCGCTGCCGACCCGGGGGCTGCCGGTGCTGCCGGTGCCGATGCGGCCACCGTGCAGCTGTCCACCACCAGCGGTGCCTTGCAATTGGGTGGCAGTGGCCAATGGGCAGCGGGTCGGCTGCGCTTCAAGGGCCAGGCCAGCGCCGAGCCGGGGTCTGAACCGGCGCTGAACAATCTGCTCAACATCATTGGCCGGCGCCAGGGCGCGCTGTCACTCATTTCGATCGGATGACCATGAAAAACGCGCCCGTCCCTAGCTGGTGCATGCGTGGCCTGTCGGCCGTGCTGGCCACTGCGATGGCCTTGCCACCGGCGCTGGCGCAGCCCACGCCGCCGACAGGGTCTGCGTCAGCTGCGGCCAAGGCTGGCAAGGCCGCCAGATCAAACAACCCGCCGGCCGCCAAGGGCGCTTCGCGTGCGCCAGTGACCGTCAACTTCGTCAATGCCGACATCGAAGCCGTGAGCCGTGCCTTTGCGGCCATGATCGACCGCGCCATCTTGGTGGACCCGCGTGTCAAGGGCAGCATCACGGTTTACAGCGAGCAGCCGCAAAGCGTGCGCGAGGCTTACTCCAGCTACCAGTCGGCGCTGCGTGGGCTGGGCTTTGCGGTGGTTGAAAGCGGCGGCCTGCTCAAGGTGGTGCCCGAAGCCGACGCCAAGTTGCAGGCCGGCACCGTGAGCGTGGGCGAGGTGGGTGTGCGTGGTGACCAGGTCATCACGCAGATCTTTTCGCTGCGCTATGAAAACCCCAACAACCTGGTGGCCGTGCTGCGGCCGCTGATCAGCGCCAACAACACCATCAACGCCAACGCTGGCACCAACGCGCTCGTCATCACCGACTACGCCGACAACTTGCAGCGCCTGGGCAAGATCATTGCGGCGCTGGACCAGCCTTCGGGCACCGATGTCGAGATCGTGCAACTGCAGCACGCCGTGGCCGCCGATCTGGCGCCGCTGGTGCAGCGCATGGCCGAAGGGGGCACGGCCACAGTGCCCGGCGTGCCGGCTGCTGAGATTATGGGCCAGGACGCTTACGCATACGCCACGCCATTCTATGGGGAGCGCCGGCCGATGCTGATTGATCTTGTGCTCCTGCATCACAAAGGGCCTGGCTTGGATGCTGCCGGCTTGGAC
>CAZUKT010000022.1:13341-19596 GCA_964620975.1 uncultured Rubrivivax sp.
GCCCGGCGTGCCGGCTGCTGGCGGGGCCGTGACCGTGGTGGCCGATTCACGCAGCAATTCACTCGTCATACGCGCTGCCAACCCGGCGCGGCTGGCGGCCTTGCGCGGCACCATTGCCCGGCTGGACAGGCCCAGCAACCTGGTGGGCGCGGGCGGTGGCATGTGGGTGGTGCACCTGAAGAATGCCGACGCCGCCAAGCTGGCTACCGTGGTGCGCGCGGCCTTTGGTGCCGTGGGCAGCACGAGCAGCGGCGCCAACGCGGGCGGCGGCGGGGTGGCCTCGGCGGCACCCGTCTCAGCCTCGCCCACGCCTGCGGGAGGCGTCGGTGCCAGCACCGGCGTTGCGGCTTCGGCGCAGCCTTCCACCGGCGGCTTCATCCAGGCCGACCCGGCCACCAATTCGCTCATCATCACCGCGCCCGAGCCGCTGTACAAACAGGTGCGGGCGCTGATTGACCAACTCGACACACGCCGCGCGCAGGTCTACATCGAAAGCATGATCGTCGAGGTCTCGCCGTCGGATTCGGCCGACTTCGGCTTCCAGTGGCAGGGCCTGCTGGGGCAAAGCGGCGACAGCGCCGGCATCGTGGCCGGCACCAATTTCAGTGGCAGCGGCCGGCCCAGCATCATTGACATCAACACCTCGGCGGCTGCAGGCAGCATCAACTTGGGCGCGGGCCTGAATATCGGTTTGCTCAAGGCCATCAACGGCGTTACTTCGCTGGCGGCCATTGCGCGCATGCTGCAAAGCCAGAGCGAAACCAACATCGTTTCCACGCCCAACCTCATCACGCTGGACAACGAAGAAGCCAAGATCGTGGTGGGCGAAAACGTGCCCTTCATCACTGGGCAGTTCACGGGCACGGCAGGCGGTGGCGCCACCACCAACCCGTTTCAGACCATCGAACGCAAGGACGTGGGCATCACGCTGCGCATACGGCCGCAAATCGGCGAAGGCGGCGCGGTGCGCATGACCATCTTCCAAGAGCAAAGCAGCGTCAAGGAAACCACCGCCGCCGGCACCACCAACGCGGGGCCGTCCACCACCAAGCGCAGCATCGAAAACACCGTGGTGGTGGACGACGGCGCCATCCTGGTGTTGGGGGGCCTGATTGAAGACCGCTTTGTCACCAACAAGAGCAAGGTGCCGCTGCTGGGCGACCTGCCTTTTGTGGGCGGCCTGTTTCGCAGTGAAAGCCGTGAGCGCAAGCGCACCAACCTGATGGTGTTTTTGCGGCCCATCGTGATGCGGGACGCGGAGTCGGCCAACCGTTTGTCGATGGACCGCTACGAGCAGATTCGCGGCCAGCAAAAGGATTCGCAGCCTGCGCCGAGCATCGTCATGCCCATCAACGAAGCGCCGGTGTTGCCGCCGCTGCAGGCGCCCCAAGCCACGCCCACGCCGGCCACGCAGCCCCTGGGCGTGACCGTGCCGCCCAAGGCGAACTGACCCGGTCCACGAGCCATGGCCACACGCCACCCTTTGCCCTATGCGTTTGCCAAGGCGCACACGCTGCTGCTTGAAGACGACGGCGAGCACCTGGTGCTTTGGGCCGGCGAAACCACCACCACGGCGGCACTGGCTGAAGTGACACGCCTGTTTGAAGTGGCTCGCTTTGAACGCGAAGCCACCGCCACGCTGGGCCAGCGCATTGCGGCTGCCTATGCCGGCGGCGAAAGCAGCGCGGCGGCGGTGATTGGCGAGGTGGAAAGCGGTGTCGACCTGAGCCGCATGATGCAGGAGCTGCCCGCCGTAGAAGACCTGCTGGAAGCGGCCGACGACGCGCCCATCATCCGTATGCTCAACGCGCTGCTGACCCAGGCTGCCAAAGACGGTGCCAGCGACATCCACATCGAGCCCTACGAGCGCAGTTCCAGCGTGCGTTTTCGCGTGGACGGCACGCTGCGCGAAGTGGTGCAGCCCAACAAGGCGCTGCACGCGGCGCTGATCAGCCGGCTCAAGATCATGGCCGAGCTGGACATTGCCGAAAAGCGCTTGCCCCAAGACGGCCGCATCATCTTGCTGGTCACCGGCCCCACGGGCTCGGGCAAGACCACCACGCTCTACGCCAGCCTGGGCCAGGTGGACACCGCCACCACCAATGTGCTGACCGTGGAAGACCCGGTGGAATACGAACTGCCCGGCATCGGCCAGACCCAGGTCAACCCCAAGATCGACCTGACGTTTGCCAAGGCCCTGCGCGCCATCCTGCGGCAAGACCCCGACGTGATCATGATCGGTGAAATCCGCGACTTTGAAACCGCGCAGATCGCCATCCAGGCCAGCCTCACCGGCCGCCTGGTGCTGGCCACGGTGCACACGAATGACGCACCGCGCAGCGTGACGCGGCTCATCGACATGGGCGTGGAGCCCTTCTTGCTGAGCAGCAGTTTGCTGGGGGTGCTGGCGCAGCGACTGGTGCGCAAGCTGTGCCCGCGTTGCAAGAAGCCGGCCCTGGATGCCGAGACCGGCCGCACCACCTGGCATCCGGTGGGTTGCGAGCATTGCGCCCACACCGGCTACAAGGGCCGCACCGGTGTGTACGAATTGATGGCGGTGAACGACCAGGTGCAGTCGCTGATCCACAGCCGGGCGCCCGACCACGACGTGGTGGCTGCAGCGCGCAGCGCCGGGCTGCGCTCCATGCGCGAAGACGGCGACAGGCTGGTGCAAAGTGGTGTCACGTCACTGGCCGAAGTCGTGCGCGTGACACGCGACTGATGGATATGGGCCCCCAGGCTTGTCGCTTCGCGTCTTCGCCACCCCCCGGGGGGGCTCTTGCTGCGGCCCGGCAGAGCCGGTTCCGCGCAAGGCCGCCGTGCCTCGACCTCGCGCCAGGAGCGTCTTGATGCCGGCGTACCGCTTCGAAGCGCTGGACGCTGCAGGCAAAACCAGCAGCGGCTTGCTGGAGGCCGACAACGCCAAGACCGCGCGTGCGCAACTGCGGTCGCGCCAGTTGGTACCCATGACGGTGACGCCCGTCACCACCGCCACCACCGACGGCACGGCGCCACGTTTCAGCGGACGCGTGTTTTCGGCCACCGAGCGTGCCGTGTGGACACGCCAGCTGGCTGGCCTGGTGGGCTCGGGCCTGCCGCTGGAACGGGCCTTGACGGCGCTGGCCGAAGACACCGAAACAGTGCGCCAGCGTGAACTGGTGGCGCACCTGAAGAGCGAGGTCAACGCCGGCAGCAGCTTTGCGCGGGCGCTGGGCACCGCGCCGCGTGAGTTTGACGACGTCTACCGCGCCGTGGTGGCCGCCGGTGAACAAAGCGGTGCCCTGGGCCCGGTGCTGGAGCGCCTGGCCGACGACCTGGAGCAGCAGCAGGCGCTGCGCGCCAAGGTGGTGGGTGCCATGCTGTACCCGGCCATCGTGTCGCTGGTGGCCATGGTCATCGTCACCGTGCTGGTGACCTGGGTGGTGCCCCAGATCGCCAATGTCTTTACCAGTTCCAAGCGTGCACTGCCGATGCTGACCGTGGGGCTGCTGGCGCTGAGTGCCTTTGTGCGCCAGTGGGGCTGGGCCGTGGCGCTGCTGGCCATAGGCGGCGGTGTGGGCTACGTGATGGCGCGCCGCAACGAGGCGTTTAGAGAACGCACCGACGCCGCCATGCTGCGTCTGCCGCTCTTTGGCCGCCTGGCCCGTGGCTACAACGCGGCGCGTTTTGGCAGCACGCTGGCCATGCTGGCGGGTGTGGGTGTGCCCATTCTCAAAGCCCTGCAAGCGGCGGCCGAAACGCTGGGCAACCGCGCCATGCGCAATGACGCACTCGACGCGCTGGTGCAGGTGCGTGAAGGGGCGCCGCTGGCGTCGGCGCTGGCCGGCAAAAAACGTTTCCCGGGGCTGCTGGCGATGTTTGCACGCCTGGGGGAGCAGACGGGCCAGTTGCCACGCATGCTGGACCGTGCCTCGGCGCAGATGTCGGCCGAGGTGCAACGCCGTGCCCTGGGTGCGGCCACCGTGCTGGAGCCGCTGCTGATTGTGGGCATGGGGCTGATCGTGGTGTTGATCATGCTGGCCGTGTTGCTGCCGATCATCCAGCTCAACACCTGGGTGAAGTAAGCCCCCCAGCTCACTTCGTTCGCAGCCCCCCGAGGGGGAGGCCTTTCTTGGGCCGGGGGACCCGGACCCTCGAAAGTAGCTGGGTCGTGACGCTTACGCTGTCGCGTTTGCTGGGCTGTTCGGCTCAGGCTGCCGGCTTGTCCGCCGCCGCGTCTTCATCGCTCGGCGCCTGGGTCGTCTTGATGAAGATCTGCGCAGCGATGATGCCGATTTCGTAGAGGATGATCATTGGAATGGCCAGTGCCAGTTGCGAGATCACGTCGGGTGGGGTCACCACGGCGGCCACGATGAAGGCGCCGACGATGAAGTAGCCACGCACCTGCTTGAGCTGGGCGATGGTGACCACACCCATGCGCGCCAGCACGATGACGGCAATGGGCACTTCAAACGCAATACCAAACACCAGGAAAAGCGTCAGCACGAAACCAAAGTACTGCTCGATGTCTGGTGCGGCGGTGATGGTGGTAGGCGCAAAGGCCTGGATGAACTTGCTCATGCCCGGAATCACCAGGAAGTAGCAGAAGGCCACGCCAGCGACAAAGAGCAGCGTGCTCGACACCACCAGTGGCAGCACCAGACGTTTTTCATGGGAATACAGGCCCGGTGCCACAAAGGCCCACAACTGGTAAAGCACCACCGGCAGCGCCACCATGAAGGCGGCCATGAGCGTGATCTTCAGGGGCACCAAGATGGGCGAAATCACGTTGGTGGCAATCAGCGTGGCGCCCTTGGGCAGGTGCGCCACCAGCGGCGCCGCCAGCAAGTCATACAAGCCCGACGGCCCGGGCCAGAAGGCCAGCACTGCAAAGGCCACGGCGATGGCAATCACGGCGTGAATGAGCCTGTCGCGCAACTCGATCAGGTGCGACACGAAAGGCGCTTCCGTGCCTTCGAGTTCATCCTTCTTCTTCTCGCTCTCGCTCATCGCGGGGCCTTCTGGCCCGGCGGCCTGAAGCGGGCGACGCGGGCCGCGCCAGACAAGGCCTTGGTACGCACACCGTTGCGTTGTTTGTACCACTGCGGTGTGGCACCGCGCTTGAGCCGCCAGTTCTTCTTCGGGTGGCTGTAGCTGGGCAGGGGCGCGTTCAGCGGGTCATGGCCAAGGCTGGTGCTGTGGTCGGTGCCACCACCCGAGATGGACGTGACGTTGCCCCATTCGTGGTCAAACGACGACTGCGCCTCGTTGACTTCGGTGCGCACTGTTTGTTCCACATTGCGGGCCGCGTCCTCGAACTGCGTCTTCATCTTCTTGAGCTCTTCGAGCTCGATGGACCGGTTCACCTCGGCCTTGACGTCAGACACGTAGCGCTGCGCCTTGCCAAACAGGTGGCCCACGGTGCGGGCCACCCTGGGCAGCTTTTCGGGCCCGATGACGATCAAGGCCACGGCACCGATGAGGGCGATCTTGTCGAAACCGAAGTCGATCATGGCTTGGGCTGGGGTTCAGCCGTTGGCGCCGGCGCGGACGCCGGGCGCTGGGAAGGCGTCAAGACTTGGTCTTGGCTTCGACGTCTACCGTGTTGGTGTCCGCGCGTTTGGCCGAGGTAACTTGTTGCGGTGGTGCGGCGGCAGCGTCGGCGTCGGCCACGTCGTTGGCGCCCTTCATGCCTTCCTTGAAGCCGCGTACGGCGCCGCCCAGGTCTGAACCGATGTTGCGAAGCTTCTTGGTGCCGAAGATGACCACGACGACCAGCAACACGATCAGCCAATGCCAGATGCTGAACGAACCCATGATCTTGTCTCCTGAAAACTGAAGTCTCGGCGTTGACCGGCTTGCGGCCAAGTCAGGCCAGTGCCAAGACGGAACCCTTGATTCTAAGAGGTGGCGGCCCCGTGGCAGCCGGCTGCGGGGCCAATCACCCTTTGACCCAGGGCCGCGGCCCGCCCATGACGTGCATGTGCAGGTGGTAGACCTCCTGCCCGCCGTCGCGGCCGGTGTTGATGAAGCTGCGGTAGCCGTTGCTCACGCCCAGTTCGGCCATCAACCTGGGCGCCAGACCCAGCATGCGGCCAAGCAGCGCCTGGTGCTCGGGGCCGGTGTCCGACAGCGTGGCAATGTGCTGCTTGGGGATCACCAGCACATGCACCGGTGCCCAGGGGTGGATGTCGTGAAAGGCCAGCAGTTCGTCGTCTTCATAGACCCGTTTGCACGGGATCTGGCCGGCAATGATCTTGCAGAAGATGCAGTGGG
>CAZUKT010000023.1:0-5253 GCA_964620975.1 uncultured Rubrivivax sp.
TGCAGTTGCGCATGATGGAAAAGGACTCGGTTGCACCCGCCACGAACCCGCCGCTGACCCCGGTGGTGATGCCCCACGAACAATTCAATTTGGTGGACAGGGCCGCTGTCGCCACGGACGCTGATCGCTCGGGCCGGTCCGCCGACGGGGCGGCTTGCAGGGCGGCGGCCAAGCCCAGTTTCTGGGCGATCCCGCCCATCACCGTGTCGATGTCCAGAACATCTGCGGCACTCAAGGTCTTGTTGGCCGCTGCCGTCGCCAGGAGGCGCTTGATGGCATTCAAGTCGTCGCCCGAGAGGTTGTTCTGGAATGCAGTCGTGATCGAGGTCATGGTCGTTCCAAGCCCACCCTGCGCCAACTGGATCTTGGCCGCGTTGCGGAAGATCTGCAGCAGCACGGCGTCCAGCAAGTGCTGGATCTGGGCCATGGCGGTGGCGTAGGCCGCCTGTATCGCACCGATGGAACTGCCGTAGGTGGCCTGCATCGTGGAGCTCACGCGATTGAAAGCCTGCGTGAAGTCGGCACTGACGCCCGCCGCGCGCCAGTAGCTGTGGCGCGCGGTATCCCACGAGCCTCTGAACGAGCAGATGCCGCAGACGTTCATGGCGTAGTTGCTGCGGCAATTGGCATAGAAGAGCAGGCCGCACTTGTGCGGATGGGTGCTGGTGCGGGTGAGGTAAGGGGCGACGGTGTAGGTCGTTGCACCGCCGTAATGGCAAAAGCCGGGAACGCTGGGCGTGTAGCCGGCAGGGCAGTTCTGCATGCACAGAGACCCCGTGCAGCTGTAACCGGCCCGTGGCGGGCTGTAGCACAGCCCACCGTCCAGCACCTGGCCCGTCGGGCAGGAAAGAGCGTGCGCTTCGCCACTGGTGCCGGCAATGGCCGCCACCACGATGCAGGCCGTGCCCACCAAGCGCCGCAGCGCGGAAAACAAAAGATGCCTCATCAACGATCCCCCGAGTTGTTGGTCAAATTCATGATTCGTTCGTTTTTCGAAGGGCTGCCACACCCGATCGATACACCACCAGACACCGGCGGCTCACGCCTGCCCCGCCGGGTTCTGGCCTTGCTTGCTGCCTTGCTTGCGGCCTTGCTTCTGGCGGGTGGTTTGTATGGCCGCCTGCAGCATGTCCAGCCCGGCCGCCCCGCGTATGAAGTGCTCGCCCACCAGCAAGGCCGGCGTGCCTTGAATGCCCAGCTGCTGGGCCAGTTGCCGAACGTCGTTCAGCCCGCGCTCGACTTGTGCCGGGTTCAGGCCCTGGCCGTCAGCAGGCCCTTTCAGCGCCTTCAGGCTGGCAGCGTCCAGCTGTGCCGTGGCCAGCAGGCGCTGATGCAGTTGCTGGGCCGCAGCGCCCTGCCCCGCGGCCAGCACCAGTTGGGCCGCCGCCAGGGACTCGGCCCCCAGGATGGGCAAATGCTTGATCAGGACGCGCAGTTGCCGGTCTCCCTGGATCAGCTTGCCGATGTCGGCCTGCATGTGTTTGCAATATGTGCAGCGGTAGTCCAGGAATTCGACCAGCGTGACATCGCCGGCAGGGTTGCCCAGCACGGTGGCGCCGGTGGGCGCGTAGATCGACTTCGCCGAACTCAGCAGCAGCGCCTGGTCGCTGCGCAAACGGGCGGCGGCCTCGCGCTGCTCCAGCGTGTTCAAGGCATCGCGCACCAGCTCGGGCCTCTCCTTGAGCAACTTCTCCAGCGCCCGTTCGAGTTCGCTGCTGGACAAGGCAGCGGCAGGCGCTGCGGCCAGCGCCGCGGGCAAGCCCGCCAGGCCCAGCAAACCAGCGCCGAAGCCGCGCAGCGCCAGGCGCCTGGTGCGCAGAGGCTGTGCGTTCACGGGCCCGGTGCCAGCCGGGTGTGGCAAGGTCAGCGCGCCTTCATGGCTCATGCGGTCGGCCGCAGAGCCCGGTCCATCGCCCACGGATCGGGGTCGGTCCCGTCCGATTCGCTGGCACGACGAAGTCGGCCAGGCTGAAGGTGTCGGTGTAAGGTTCATCGAAGATCATTCCTTTGGTGGGCAGGCATGCGGCCTGACCTGACAAGGCTTTTCGCCCGTCTCTGGGTACAGACGCATTGCGCGGGCGATTCCGACGACTCCGCCGGGCTGGGTGGCCCGCCCCCCCCCGTTCCAAGGGGTGCCTAAGTTTTCGAAGTTGCTCAGGGCGGTCATGAATCTGTCTGCAGACGAATACCCAGCCAGCCCGCCCTCGGTCACCGAGTTGCTCAGCGATGCATCGAACGGTGATCAAGGCGCGGTCAACGCGCTGTTTGCAAGGCTGTACCCCGAGATCAAGCGGGCGGCGCGAAGCCGGCTGGCCGACTCCGGCGACCGGCTCGGTCTGAACACCACCGCGCTGGTTCACGAGAGCTTCATCCGCATGGCCGACAGCGAGGGCCTGCAAGGCGCCTCGCGCGGCCAGTTCTTCAGCTATGTGGGTCGGGTGCTTCGCTCGGTGGTGATCGACCACGTGCGCGCAAGGTCCGCCGACAAGCGTGGGGGCGATGCAGCCGACGCCAGGCTGACCTTGTCGGCCGCTGAAGGCGTGGCGTCTTCCGAGGGCTCGGCGCAGGCGATGGTTGCGCTGGAAAAGGCCCTTGGGCAGATGGCGCAGCTGGATGCCGGCCTGTATGAGTTGGTGGAGATGGTCAGCTTTGCCGGCACGTCGCCTGGCGAAGTGGCCCTGCTGCGCGGGGTGTCACTCCGCACGGTCGAGCGTGATCTGGCCAAGGCCCGCGCGTTGCTCAGCGAACTGCTGGGCGACGATGTGCCGCCGATCCGCTGAGGCATGCTGCCCCCGTCGCCTGCGGTAGATGCCGCGCAATGGCAGCGCCTGTCCGCGTTGCTGGATGAAGCACTGGACCTGCCCGCCGAGGCGCTGGCGCCTTGGCTGGCCGACCTGCGCACGCGCGATGCCGCGCTGGCCGCGCAGGTGGTGCGCATGCTGGACCGCGCCGGCTGCGCCCCCTTGCAGGCCGTCTTTGAAACGGAGTTGCGCCAGGCCTTGCTGCATGAAGGCCTGGCCGCAGAGGGGCGGACGCTGGCCGACCATCGCCTGGGGGCCTGGCAATTGCTGCGCAAGATCGGCGAAGGGGGCATGGGCCAGGTCTGGCTGGCGCGTCGGGCCGATGGCCTGTACCAGCAGGACGTGGCTATCAAGCTCTTGCGTGGCGACCTGCAGCAGGCGCCGCTGTCGGCCCGCTTTGCGCGCGAGCGCGCCGTGCTGGCGCGCTTGAACCACCCGGGCATCGCCAAGCTGCTGGACGCCGGCATCCAGGACGGTTTGCCCTTCTTGGTGTTGGAGCACGTCGATGGCTGCAGCCTGTCCGAGCACGTGCAGTCGCGGTGCCCCAGTGTGGCGTCGCGGGTGGCGCTGCTGATCCGCGTGGCGCAGGCGGTGCAGCACGCCCATGCGCAATTGGTGGTGCACCGTGACCTGAAGCCGTCCAACGTGATGGTCTCTGCTGATGGCGAGCCCAAGGTGCTCGATTTCGGTATCGCCGGCTTGCTGGACGACGACCGGCCCGGCGAGCTGACGCGGCTGAGCGGCCAGGGCCTGACGCTGGCCTACGCGGCACCAGAACAACTCACTGGCGAGCCCATCGGCGTGGCCGCCGACGTGTACACGCTCGGCGTGCTGCTGTACGAGA
This sequence comes from uncultured Rubrivivax sp., assembly GCA_964620975.1. Classification (GTDB taxonomy): domain Bacteria; phylum Pseudomonadota; class Gammaproteobacteria; order Burkholderiales; family Burkholderiaceae_C; genus Rubrivivax. The sequence goes on from CAZUKT010000023.1 coordinate 3,646, forward strand.
TGCTGGCCGGCTGTCTACCGCTGGGGCCCCAGTCCGGCGGCCGCAAGGCGCAGGAATTCGCCCTGCTGCACCAGCAGCCACTGCGCCTGGGCCAACTCCCTGATGGCCCACAGCCCGGTCGCCCTGCCGACTTCGCCCGGGTACGGGGTGATCTGGAAGCGGTGGTTGCCAAGGCCCTGCGCAAGCAAGCGGCTGACCGCTACGACAGCGTGGGCGCCCTGATCAACGATCTGCATCACTGGCTGTCCCGGCGCCCGGTGCGCGCCCGTGCCGATGACTGGCGGCACCGCGCGGCGCTGTGGTTGCGCCGCAATGCGTTGGCGGCAGGTTTGTCCGGCGGATTGGCCGTGGCGGTGCTCGCGGGGCTGGCTGTCAGCCTTGCGCAGTGGCATCGCGCCAACGCCGCCGCACAACAAGCCAACCAGGTGACGCACTACCTCACCGACCTGCTGGCCAGTGCCAGTCCGGACCGGCATGGTGGTCAGTTCCCCAATGTGCTGCAACTGCTGGAGAAAAGTCGGCAGGAGATCGCGACCCAGTTCAACGACGAACCCGAGACGAAGGCGCGCCTGCTCGAAGTCCTGGCCACCACGTACGAATCGCTCAACCGTTACGACCTGGCCGCACCACTGGCGGAGGAGTGGGCCGCAATGAGCGCCAGCCGCTACGGCGAGGACGATGAGCGCACGGCCCGGGCGCGCCTGAAGCTGGCGCAGATCTACACCCCGGTAGGCCCCTACGAAAAAGCCATTGCCCAACTGGAACCCTTGCGGCCCCGGGTGGCCCGGCTGTTCGGTCCCACTTCGGAAACCATGCGAGAGCTGCTGTACAGCCTGGCGGGCTGCTACATGAAGATCGGCCGCCTGAAACTGGCCCGAAGCACACTGCAGCAGGCTGGTGAATTGACCGAACAGCAATACCCACCGGACCATTTTGTCCGCGCCTTCCACCATGTGTTTGTTTCGGTGCTGCTGTCTGCCGAAGGGCGGCTGAGCGAGTCGCTGGCCGAATTGCGCGCGACCGAGCCCGCGCAGGCGCAGGCGCACGCCAACAACGAGCACCTGCGCGACGTGCAGGCCATGCGCCGCAATACCCTGGCCATGCAGATCCGACTTGGCGACTACGACCACATCGAGGAGCGTGCACGCAAGCTGGCCCAGGACATGGACCACTTGCACGGGCCGGGCAGTTCGATCAGGGCGTTCATGTACCCTGAGCTGGCGCGCTATCACACCGACCGTGGCGAGTTCATCCAGGCACTGGCCAACCGCGAAGCCTTTCTGGCCGATGGCAACGGCGCGCCGCACCAGTCCAAGGCCGCCGCGCGGGCCGCGCTCGTGTTGGCACGCAGCCTGGCCCGCATCGCACCAGAGCCGACCCTGATTCAGGAGGCGCAGGCCGCGCTGGCCGACATCGACAGCCATGCCGAAGAACTCGGCCTGGCCCGTGCGGACGCCTGGCTGGCATTGGCCCGCGCGGGCCTGCGGCTGCACGATGAAGACTTGGCCGCCCAGGCCCTGCAGCGCCTGCATCGCGACAGCGGCTTGAACCTGGCTGAGAACCGCGCGCTGAGCAGTCGGGTTGCCCAGGCCGAAGGCGAGTGGATGC
>CAZUKT010000023.1:5263-9027 GCA_964620975.1 uncultured Rubrivivax sp.
CCGCGGTGACCTTCAGGAGAGCCGCCGCTTGCTGCAGCAGCGCGTGGACTACCTGGCCTCGAGCCCCGACAAGGCCTTTCCCGAACTTTGGCAGGCCCGTCTGGATCTGGCCTTCACGCTGGTGCTGCTCAACGACCCCGCCGCGCTGCAGTCCTTGTCGCAGGCAGCCCAGGCCCGCCCGTCGCAGATGCCTGCCGGACACCCGCTGGATGCCGTACAGCGTTTCCTAGAGGTGCTATCGCAAGACCCGGGGCCCTCCAAGCCTGCATTGCAAGCAGCCCGACGGGACGTCGAACGCGCCTTCGGCGCCATCGATTCCCAGGCCCTCGCTGGGGCGTTGAACGGCATCTTTTAGCAAGGTCGAGACAGCCTCCGGGGCACCGGGATCGGACTTGTTCTATGGCCAATGCCAGTTGCTGAGCCTGGCCAGACTCGCGTTCAGACAGACCTAGTTTTGGACACAAGGAGGGTGCGTCTGGTTCTTCGGGCTGCGCTTCAAGTTCTGTGGAGGCGAGAAGAAGGGCGAGGTCGGCGCCTTTGGCTGCGACGGTTGGACATCCGGCGGAGCAGGGACTCGCGGGCCACGATGGAGGTCCCTGGATCCAATCTGGAGAGCCGGAGAACTGCCGGCCGCCACCGTCAGCTCCTGGCCTGCTCCGTGAACTCGCGGTCAGGCCCGACAGCAGCCCTTGGCCATGTGCCCGGGAAACCAGCGCTGCGCGATGCGGCTTCGTTGGCCGCCTTGCAGCCCAGCGGTGCCGCGTTGCCCACAACCTGCGAACCACCCGCGCCTACTGCAGCTTCACCATCGCCTGGTACGAATCCACCCACAGCCCGCCGTCCACCGGGGTGACGCTGCCGAAGGGCCAGTTGGCCTCGGCGGTGCGGCGCGAGAAGGTCCACAGCATGCTGCGCGTGTCCAGGTCCAGCGCGCGCAGCACGCCGCCGGGCAGCACAGGCACTTGCTCCACCGGCTTGCCGCCCACGTAGCGGATGGTGCCGGCGACGTCGGGCGCCTGTGCTGCGCCGGGGTGGCCCTGGACGTACAGCACGCGGCCAGCCACCGCGGTGGCGGGGCTGCCCATGTTGTACTGGCCAGGCATATCCCAGGCGATGCGGCCGCTGGCCTTGTCGAAGGCGATCAGGTAGTGCTTGTTCACGCCCACCAGAACGTCGCCAGCGTCGACCAGGCCGCGCAGGTCGATGCCGCGCTCACGGCCCTCGACCAGCCGGCGCACCGGCTCCGGCGCAAAGCGCGGCTGGCCGCTGGCGCGGTCCACCGCGTGCAGGCTGTTGTTGCCGATGCCGTACACCGTGTCGCCGCTGAGCAGCGGCTGGTTCAGGCACACACCGGCCGGCGCCTCCCGCGCAGGCGCGCCGGGGTAGCGCCAGCGCTCCTTGCCGGTGCGAGCATCCACCGCAAACAGGTGACTGCTGGCGCGGCTGGCAGGGTCGCCGGGAACGGGGTCGAGGGTGCCGGTGAGGTAGAGAACGCCGTCGCGCAGCACGGGCCACGAGACGCAGCGTGCGCTCTTGCCGGCGAAGGCCATCTGCCACACCAACCGGCCGGTGGCGGCTTCCAACGCGTGCAGCAGTCCGTCCTTGGCCACCACGTACGCCAGCCCGTCCTGGGTGACCACTGCGGCCCCGGTGGCCGGGTCAGGGCCGCGCCAGACCTCCTTGCCGCTGGCCAGAGACACTGCCACCACGGCGCCGGGGTTGGCTGCGCCAAAAGGCGCCAGCACCAAGCCGCCCGCCACTGCCGGCGGCGTCGAGACTGAGCCATTGATGCGTGCCGGTCTGAAGTGCCATTTCAGCTTGCCGCTGGCGGTGTCCACCGCAAACAGCCCCGCGCTGCCGCTGGGGCTGCCGGCCAGCAGCAGCCCGCCGCTGAGCGTGGACGGACCCCAGTCGCGCACACCGGCGTTGACAGTCAACCTCTCCACCGGCGAGCTTTGCAGCGGCCGCACTGGGGCGGCCAGGTCCTGCGCCAGGGCCGAACGTGCCAGCAACGTCGTCAGCAGCACAGCCACCCGCATCGCCGGGCCCATCAAACGGCCCAGCCTAGCGCGCCGCGTGCGCGGCTGCTCGTTCAGTTCCACCCGCGACTCCCCTTGCGTAGACAGTCGGATTCTGCGCCGGCCTGGCAGTGCCTCACTCGCTGCTGCTGGTCATGAACGGCAGTCCCGGTTCTGACCGCCCAAGACTCCGCACAAAGCGCTGTCCATGGCTGATCTGACCTCCACGGGCATGCTCAAGCTCGAGCGGCTGCTGGTGGCTGAGACTTCGAGTTCGCGGTCGCACCCGACAGCGGCTGTTCGGCAGGGCCGCAGCGGAAAGACATCCGCCAGATCATGCCAGCCGGCTCGAACGGGAAGCTGTTGTCGGTACTCTCGGGGCGGCACTCGAATCTGAAGTGCAACACCCGCCAGCGCAAAGTGTGCGCATGATCCAGGCGACGCGGTACCGCCAGCGTCAGCCCGAGGATCGGATGGCGATGGCGCGCATGAAGCGGCAGGGGTCCAGCGCCCGGGCCATGGCCCGGGGGGCAACAATGCGGCTGCATGGACCATACCTTTCTCTCCGCCCTGATCCTTCTCCTGTTGGTGCTGGATCCTCTGGGCAGCTTGCCCGTTTTCATTTCGGTCATGCGTGCCGTGCCGAAAGAACGTCGCACCCTCGTGGCTGTGCGAGAGATCGGACTGGCCTTCGCCGTGCTGCTGACCTTCATGTTCCTGGGCGACGCCTTCCTGCGCCTGATGCATCTGTCCGAGCGCTCGCTGGAGGTGGCCGGCGGTGTGATCCTTCTGATCATCGCCATCCGCATGATCTTCGGCAGCAGCAGCGAATCTGCCTACGGCCTGGAGCCGGGTCGCGAGCCCTTCGTGTTCCCGCTGGCCGTGCCCTTGCTGGCCGGCCCCTCGGCCATGGCCACCGTCCTGCTGCTGGCCTCGCGCCAGCCCGAGCGCATCGCCGAATGGATAGGCGCCCTGGTCACCGCCATGCTGGTGTCCTTTGTGGTGCTGGTCCTGGCCGACCGCATCCGCAAGCTGCTGGGCGACTCGGTGGTCTCGGCCATCGAGAAGTTGATGGGCCTGGTGCTGACCGCGATCGCGGTGGAAATGGTCTTGGCCGGCCTTAAGCGCTATTTCGTGGGCGGCCCCTGATCGCCAAGCATCCCCGGCCATGAAGATTGGCGCCGGCAGACACTGTGCGGCGCATGCTGCCCTGGAAGCACTGGCCTGTGCGCCGCGCAGTCAACCCTGCATCTGCAAGAGGAGCGTGCGCTCGAGGCCCGCGTAGCGATGGACGAGCGCCTCGCGATACGCGGCGTTGGCCATCATCGCCAGGAAGTGCTGGCGGCTTGGGTAGCGGACCATCAGGCACTTGTCCCAGTGCTGGCTGGCATCGCCGATGAAGGTTCTGTCGACCTTCCCTTCCCACACCACCTCGGCACGGCTCACGTCGCCCACGGTTTCCACGAATGCCGTCTGGTACCTGCGGTAGGCCTCGGCACCCGTGCACGGCGCGTGGGGAGAATCTGCGGGGTAGTTCGCTTGCTCGCGGAACTTCAGAAGATTGAGCATCACCACCGGGCCGTCGGGGCCGGCATCACGCAATGCGCGCACCTGATCGGCCGTGGGGTCGATGGAGGGATCGAAATTGGCGGGACGGATGGTCATGGGGTCGGCCCTTTCTCATGCCGCGCGATGCATGCGCGAACCACATTGTCGGCGCGGGCAGGATTGCAGCGGTGCCATTGG
>CAZUKT010000023.1:9127-13347 GCA_964620975.1 uncultured Rubrivivax sp.
ACCAGCGCGTGAACGCGGTTTCGCCAAGTAACCAGCCATGCGTGACGATTTGGAGTGACGCCTGCGTTGGCGCCGGCCTGGCAAGCCGGGTGCCCCGCGCCCCTCGCCTAAGATGCTTGGTTCCATGAACGAACCGATCTCCACCGCCGCGTTGCTGAAGGGCGACCTCTCGCGCCATTCCCCCATGATGGCCCAGTACCTGGGCATCAAGGCCGAGTTCCCCGACACGCTCGTCTTCTATCGCATGGGCGATTTTTACGAGCTGTTTTACGACGACGCCCGCAAGGCCAACCGGCTGCTCGACATCACGCTCACCACACGCGGCCAGAGCGCCGGTGAACCCGTGGTGATGGCCGGCGTGCCGGTGCATTCGGTCGAAGGTTATCTGGCGCGGCTCATCAAGCTTGGTGAGGCCGTGGCCGTGGCCGAGCAGGTGGGTGACGTGGCCACCGCCAAGGGACCGGTGGAACGCAAGGTGGTGCGTGTGGTGACCCCCGGCACGGTGACCGACAGTGAACTGATGGCCGAACGCGCCGACACCCTGCTGCTGGCGGTGCATGCCCAGCGCAGCCGGCCCACGGCGGCGCTGCCCAGCGGCGTGACCTGGGGCCTGGCCTGGCTGGGCCTGAGCAGCGGCCAACTGGGCCTGACCGAGTGCAGTGACCGTGACCTGGCCACCTGGCTGGCGCGCCTGGCGCCGGCCGAAACGCTGCACGACGGCAGCGCCCTGCCCAGCGCGCTGCTGCAGGCGCGCACCGCCCGCACGGCGCGCCCGGCCTGGCAATTCGACAGCGCCCTGGGCGTGCGCAAGCTGCAAGAACAACTGCAGACCGCGACGCTGGCCGGCTTCAACGCACAAGACCTGCCCGCTGCCCATGCGGCGGCGGCGGCGCTGCTGAGTTATGCCGAGCACACACAAGGCCAGGCACTGGCCCACGTGCGCCAGCTGAAGGTTGAACGCGGCAGCGACTTGCTTGATCTGCCCCCGGCCACGCACCGCAACCTTGAACTGGTGCAGACCCTGCGCGGCGAAGACAGCCCCACGCTGCTGAGCCTGCTGGACACCTGCCGCACCGGCATGGGCAGCCGCCGGCTGCGCCACTGGCTGACACACCCTGAACGTGACCGCGCCGCAGCCAGCCAGCGGCACGAGGCCATTGCACAACTGCTGGCCCAGGGTTTTGAGCCGCTGCGCGACGCGCTGCGTGGCATCAGTGACGTTGAACGCATCACCGCCCGTGTGGCACTGCACCAGGTGCGCCCGCGTGAACTGGCAGGCCTGCGCCACACCCTGGCCTGCCTGCCCGCGCTGCGCGCCGTGGCCCCGCGTGGTGCGCCGCTGCTGGACGCCCTGCAAGGGGGCCTGACACCCGACGAGACCTTGGCCGAAGCGCTGAGCGCCATCGCCGAAGAGCCCGCCGTGTTGTTGCGCGACGGCGGCGTCATTGCCCCCGGCGTGGACGCCGACCTGGACGAGCTGCGTGGCATCAACCACAACTGCGACGCCTTCTTGCTGGACCTGGAAGCACGCGAACGTGCGCGCACCGGCATTGCCAACCTGCGGGTGCAGTTCAACAAGGTGCACGGGTTCTATATCGAAGTCACGTCGTCGGGCCTGGACAAGGTGCCGGCCAACTACCAGCGCCGGCAAACGCTGAAAAACGCCGAGCGCTACATCACGCCCGAGCTGAAGACCTTTGAAGACAAGGCCTTGTCGGCGCAAGAGCGTGCGCTGGCGCGCGAGAAGTTCTTGTACGAACAACTGCTTGACCACCTGCAGCAGCACCTGGCCACGCTGCAGGCGCTGGCCTATGCGTTGTCGTCGCTGGACACGCTGGCGGCGCTGGCCGAGCGCGCCCACACGCTGGGCTGGTGCCGGCCGGAATTTGTGCCCTACCCCTGCATAGACATCGACGCCGGCCGCCACCCCGTGGTGGAAGCGCGCCTGGCTGAAACGGGTGGTGGCGGCTTCATTGCCAACCACTGCCGGCTTGACGCCAAGACACGCATGCTTGTCATCACCGGCCCCAACATGGGTGGCAAGAGCACCTTCATGCGCCAGGTGGCGCTGGCCGTGCGGCTGGCCTCGATGGGTTCCTTCGTGCCGGCCACCGCCTGCCGACTCGGCCCGGTGGACGCCATTCACACACGCATTGGCGCGGCCGACGACCTGGCCAACGCGCAGAGCACCTTCATGGTGGAGATGACAGAGGCCGCAGCCATCGTGCACGGCGCCACTGAACAAAGCCTGGTGCTGATGGACGAGATCGGCCGTGGCACCAGCACCTTTGACGGCCTGGCGCTGGCCGGCGCCATTGCCAGCCAACTGCATGACCGCAACAAGAGCTTCACGCTGTTTGCCACGCACTACTTTGAACTGACAGCGTTTCCCATGCGGCATGACCGCGCCACCAACCTGCACGTGGGCGCGGTGGAAAGCGGGCACGACATCGTCTTCCTGCACCAGATGGAACCCGGCCCCGCCAGCCGCAGCTACGGGGTGCAGGTGGCGCGGCTGGCCGGCATGCCGGCCGCGCTGATCCGCCAGGCGCGTGCCACGCTTGAAGCACTTGAAGCCAAGGCCGACGAAGGGCAGGCGCAGGTGGACCTGTTTGCCGCACCGCCGGCCAGCGCCACGCCGGAGCCGTCGGCCGTGGAACGTGCGCTGGCCGCCGTGGAACCCGACCAGCTTTCCCCGCGTGAAGCGCTGGAGGCGCTGTACCGGCTGCGGGGGCTGCTGCCAGGCCGTTGAGACGGCCACACTTGCGCGCCGGCACAGCACCACTCGCCTGCCCCCCTGCCCCCCTGCCCCACTGCCCCTGCCCCACCCCACACCCTGCGAGCGACCCCATGTTCAAGCCCCGCAAGCCCCTGCCCAGACTGGCGCACGCCCTGTGCGGCGCCGCCGTCGCCTGGGGCTGCATGCTGGGCCTGCCCAACACGCCTGCAAGGGCCGCCGAAGCGGCGCCTGCGCCAGGCGGTGGCCAAGTGTCCACGGCCAACCCTGCCCCCGGCTCGGTCCGCGCCCCGGCCAAGGCCAAGCCCACGCCGGCCCGGCGCCCCGCCGCCAAACCCGGCGCCCCGGCTGCGGCGGCCAGCGCCCCAGCAGGCCCTGCCGTGCCAGCGCCCGCGTTGACTGCCGTTCCGGCCGCAGCCGACGTGCCGGCACCCGCGCCGGGTGGTTTCCAGCCCTTCGCCCGCATCCAGGGCGGGCCCACGGCGCCTGTGCTGGCGGTGGCCTGGTCACCCGACGGCCGCATGCTGGCCCTGGCCAGCGGCCACCTGGTGCGGCTGTGGGACGCCCAGCGTGGCTACGACCTGGGTTATGTGGGGTCACACGACGAGGTGGTGCAAAGCCTGGCCTTCACGCCCGACGGCAAACGCATTGCCAGCGGTGGCGCCGACATGCAGATACGCATCTGGGACGTGGGCCGTGCCGAAGAAGTGGCCAAGGCCGAAAGTGGTGTGGGCTGGCCGCTGAGCCTGGCCTATTCACCCGACGGCAAGCTGCTGGCCATTGGCGGCGCCAAGCAGGCGCTGGTGTATGACGCCACCAACGGCAGCCTGCGCCACACGCTGCAGGTGGTGGACAGCGGCAACGTGGCCGGCCTGCAGTTCAGCCCCGACGGCCAGCGCCTGGCCACCCGCAGCGCACAGGGCATCCGGCTGTGGGCCATGGCCAACGGCAAGCCCCTGGCCAGCATCACACCCGCGCCCGGGCAGGTGCTGCACGCCTTGTCGCCCGACTTCAAGCAACTGGTGCGCAGCGAGCGCAGCCTGCTGAGCCTGGTGCTGGTGGACGGCCTGCAGGTCATGGCCTCGGTGCCCGCCACCCGCGTGACCCACGTGGCCTTCAGCGCCGACGGCCGCCGCGTGGCCTGGGCGCAAGCCGATGGCCAGGCCAGCGTGTGGGCCGTGATGGCCGGCAGCACCACCGCGCTGGCGGTGGACAAGGTGGCGCTCACGCCGGACCAGAACCCCATCCACAGCATCGCCTTTTCACCCGACGGCCTGCAACTGGCCAGCGGCAACGACGACGAGACCGCGCGGGTGTGGGACATGCAGGGCAAGCTGCTGGCCACCGCTGCGGGGCGTGGCCAGAAGATCACCGGCGTGGTCTACAGCCGCGACGGCAGCACCCTGGCCGTGACCCGCGCCGACGGCTCGGCGGCGGTGGTGGACGCCACCTCGGGCCGCGCCACCCCGCTGCGCGACAAGGC
>CAZUKT010000023.1:13447-19500 GCA_964620975.1 uncultured Rubrivivax sp.
CGGCGGCGGTGGTGGACGCCACCTCGGGCCGCGCCACCCCGCTGCGCGACAAGGCCGTGCGCGGCGCCGGGCCCGTGCCGGCCGCAGCCCTGGCGGCTGCGCCAACACCACGCTCGATCTGGACCCCCGGCCGGCTCATCGACATTGCACCCGATGGCCGCACCGTGGCGGCCATCAGTGGCGGGCAGCTGCGCCTGTACGGCCGCGCCACCGGCGGCGAACTGGCCACGCTGGGCCCGGCCGCCGCCAAAGACTTGCGCTACACGCCTGACGGCCGCTGGCGCATGGTGCTGGAAGACACGCAGATCCAGGTCTTTGACGCCGTGGCGCGCTACCGCGTGCAGCAGGTGCCGCTGGCCAAACACAATGAATCGACACTGGTGCTGATGTTTGACGCCAAGGGCAGCACGCTCTGGTTGTGGCACGACACCGAGACCCCGCGCGCCCTGGCGCTGGAAGCACGCACCATCGGCAACAACGGGCTCGAGCCACCCCGCACCCTGGCCCTGCCCGGCGTGCCGGCCAAGCTGGACAAGGACAGCGCGCTGGCCGCCACCTTGTCGCCCGACGGCTTGTGGCTGGCGCTGAGCGACGGCGAAAAAACACGCATCCACGCCATGGACGGCGGCCAGCTTGTGCAGACCATTGACGACCTGCCCTGGTACGCCACCCCCGCCTTCACGCCCGACGGCAAGAAGCTGCTGGCCTACGGCAGCGGCGTGCCCGGCCACCAGGTGCTGCGCTGGGACGTGCGCAGCGGCAAACCGCTCGAGGCCCTGGAAGGCCACACCGCCACGGTGAACGCGGTGGCCGTGTCACCCAGCGGCATGCACATTGCCAGCGCCGCCGACGACCGCACGCTGCGCCTGTGGAACAGCAAGGACGGCAGCCTGGCGCTGGTGGTAGGGCTGCTGGGCGAGCAGGGCTGGGTGGCGGTCAGTGGCGACGGCTACTTTGACGCCGCCCCCGCAGCGGCCGAAGACCTGCTGCTGGTGCGCCTGGGCGAAGACTGGCTGGACGTGGCGCCCACCGGGCCGCACCGGCAGCGCTTCAACAAACCCGAGATGCTGCGCCGCGCGCTGGCGGGCGGCCGATAGAAGCGACGTGCAGTCACGGCCGCTTGCAGTCACGGCCGGCTGCTACGCTAGACAACCTTTTGATCCTGAACGAGACGACAACATGACCTATTGCGTGGGCATACGCCTCAACGCCGGCCTTGTGTTCCTGAGTGACTCGCGCACCAACGCGGGCCTGGACGCCATCAGCATCTTCCGCAAGATGATGATTTATGAAAAACCCGGCGAGCGCTTCATGGTCATGCTGTCGGCAGGCAACCTGAGCATCAGCCAGAGCGTGCGTGAAGTGCTGCAGGTAGAAAAGCTCGACAACGGCGACGACGAGCCCATCACCATCTGGAACGCCAAGAGCATGTTCGACGCCACGCGTGTGCTGGGCTCGGCCGTGCGGCGTGTGTACCAGCAAGACGGCCCTTCACTGAAGGCGGCGGGCGTGGACTTCAATGCCAGCATGATTTTTGGCGGCCAGATCGCGGGCGAGGCGATGCGCTTGTTCCTGGTCTACAGCGCCGGCAACTTTATTGAAGCCACGCGCGAGACGTGTTTCTTTCAGGTCGGTGAAAGCAAGGACGGCAAGCCCATTCTTGACCGCGTGCTGACCCCCGCCACGCAGCTGGACGGAGCCGCCAAGTGCGCGCTGGTGTCCATGGACAGCACTCTGAAAAGCAACCTGAGCGTGGGCCTGCCGCTGGACCTGCTGGTGTACCGCGAAGGCAGCTTCAAGTGCGAAGACCACGTCTGCATCGACGAACACAACCCCTACTTCCGGATGATCCACAGCACCTGGGGCCAGCGCCTGCGCGAAGTGTTTGAAGGCATCGACGACCCGCGCTGGGACGGCGGCGACGCCGCCCACCCGCTGATGGTGAAGAGCGACCGGTTTGAGGCCATGCGCAAGATAGGCACACCGGGCGAGCGCATCGTCTGAGAGGGCTCAAAGGTTGCGAGTTTTTCGGGCGTGACCGGGCCGCGCGCCCACGGAATCAGCCGAGGCCACGGTGCGCAGGTCGGTGCCGTGCTGGCGCAGCATCTAGATGCACGCCGACAGCACCAGGCACTGGCGCCGTGTAGGTGCCAGCGTCCGCATCGGCGGCTCGGCGACTAGGCGCCTGCGCGTGCAGGGCCCGGCGTCATGGGGCAGCCCGCACGCGGCGGACACGCCACAGCGCAGCGGCGCCCAGCGCCCACATCAGCCAGCCGGCGGGCTCGGGCACCGGCGCCATGAAGTCGTGCCCGCTGGCGCCCAGGGTGTTCAGCCCGGCCACCGACGGTGTCAGGTAGTAGTACGCCGAGTGCGAGAAGTCGGCTTCGGCCGCGCGCGCCAGCGTGGCGTTGGCGCTGACGTAGGCGCCGGCATACAGCATGCCGCCGATGCCCAGCGTGTGGCCCACTTCGGTGGCCAGCGTCAGGGAGTAGACGCCCGTGCCCTGCCTGGACGCGTCCCACTGGATAAAGACGTCCTGTCCGCTGGTGTTGTCACGCAGGCGCACCTGGCCCACGGCGTCGGCGCTGAGCGCACCGCCAATCTCGAAGCGGGGTGAGGTCAGCGTGCCGTCGATGCGGAAGTCCACGCGGTAGTTCACCGGGCTGCCCACGGCCAGGCCGCCGCCCGACACGGTGACGGTGTCGTAGAACGTGCCCTGGGCACTGGCGCCGGTGTAGCCGTCCAGGATGCGGTGGCCTTGCGCGTCCCAGCCGTAGCCGTACGAGGCCATGGCATAGGCCTTGAGCGTGCCCACCGTGCCGACAAAGCGGGCGATGGCCGTGCCGCCACCGCCCACGCTGGCGGTCTTCTCCAGCACGTTGTTGCCGTTGGCTTGCGGGTTGTCGGTAAAGCCGAAGTTGTCGACGTTCTGCAAGGACTCCACCGGCCCCGGAAACACACGCGTGGCGATGGTGTTGACGTTGCCGGTGGCCTGGTACTGCTGCGCCAGGGCCAGGCCCGGGCACGCCAGCAGTGCGGCCGCAGCCGCCCCGACCAGGCATGGGGCAAGACGCGGCTTCATGCCACGGCCCTGCGGCGGCGGGCCTGCAGCAGCACGGCGGACCCCAGCGCCCACAGCGCCCAGGTGGCGGGCTCGGGCACGGCGGTCTGGAAGCTGACCTCGCTGACCATCAGCCACGGATCGCCGCGCAGGATCTGCAACTGCAGGCTGCTGCCCGCCATGCCGGGGGCCAGCACCAGCGTGCTGGCAAAGGGTGCGTCGCTGGCGGGGTCGGTGATGGCAAAGGTCTGGCTCTGGCCCGCCACCGTCACCACAAAGCCCTGCGGAGGCTTCACGTTGCCATTGCCGTTGGCGTCGTCATGCCAGACAGTGACCTGCGCAAACTGCACCACCTCGGCAAAGTTGAAGGTGATCACGGGGTCCAGAAACACCCAACCGACGTAGGGCCCGGTGCCTTCGAGGTTTTCAACGACTTCCCAGCTCTGGGTGGCGATCACGCCATCGGTCAGGTCGCCAAGGCCGCCGCTGAGCATGTCGCCGTCAAGCTGCGTGTTGCCGCTGCCGTTGTAGGCGCGGTCCCAGTAGTTGTAGATGCCACCGCTGACCAGGCCGTGGCCGTTGGGCATGTCGTAGGACGTGGGCAAAACGTTGGCGGCCTGGGCACTGACGGCGGCCAGCAGCGTGAGTGTGGCGAAGGCAATCTGGAAGGGCTTCATGGGCATGGGCTCCGGCGGTGTGGGCGGCCACAGCAAACACTGCTGCGGACTCGGCGGGACATACGCAACGCCGCAGCCCACCCGGCCACGCTTTGGCCTTGCCCCCCGCAAAGAGGGGGGTGCATGCCTTCAGTGCAGCGCCACCCGCGGCCCCTGCCACGGCCGGCCCATGGCCTGCGCCCAGGCCGCAGCACCATCGCGCCGCGCCGCCGATGCGCCAGCCGCCTGGCCAGCCGCAGACAGCACGTCGGCGCGCAACAGTTGCACGTCGGCGTGCGCCACGTGTCCAGCGGGCAGCGTGGCCAGGTAGGCCTGGGCACTGCGGTCGAAGTCGATCAGGGCTTGCGGGGGCCGCTGCGTTTGCGGCAGGGCTTGCAGTGCACGCAACCAGGCCAGGTGAGTGGCGCAGCGCAGGTTTGCAGCCGCTGCCGGCCCCTGGGCCTGCAGGTAGATGCCACAGGCTTGCTCCAGCAGCGGCAAGGCGGCCGCACGTTGGCCACGCCAGTGCGCCACCAGGGCTTGCGCCTGCAGCACGTCGGCATGGCGCGGGTTTTGTGCATGGGTGGGCCAGGTGCGCTGGTGTGCGGCTGCCTGGGCCAGCACCGCAGCGGCCTCGTCCAGCACGCCGGCACGCGCCAGGGCCGTGCCCAACCACAGGCGGCGCGATTCGCGCAAGGCGTCGGGCTTGGGGGTGGCCACGTCAAAGTGGGCCACGGCCTCGCGCAGCAGGGGCAAGCCTTCGTCGGCCCGACCGGCCGCAGCCAGCAGGAAACCCAGCGTGGCGCGGCTGTGCTGCACGTTGCCGGCCGTGGCCGCGCCCGGCCCGCCATCGGTGCCGGGCGCGGCGCGCTGCTGCACCAGCGCCGCCTGCATGTCCACCGCATCGCCGTAGCGGCCCAGCCGCGCCAGCGCCTGGGCCAGCAGTTCACGTGTGTAAAGCGTCAGCGGGGCGCCAGGCCCAAGGTGGTTTTGCACATCAACCAGCAGCGGTGTTGCCACTGCCACGGCGTTGGCAAAGTCGCCGCTGTAGCCGTACGCCTGCGCCAGGCTGTAGCGCGTGGTCAGCAGGTCGCTGACCTCATAGCTGGGCACGGCGGGCGCGCCGGCCAACACGCGCTCAAAGCTCTTGCGGGCCTCGGCGAACTGGCCCAGGTCGATCAGGGCCAGACCGATGTTGCCTTCGGCCAGCAAGCGTTGGCGCGGCACGTCCACACCCGGCGTGGCGGGCAAGGCAAGCGCAGCGCGGGCTTCGTCGATGGAACGTTGCGGGTGCCCTTCCAGCAGGCTGGTCAGGGCCAGTTGCACGCCCATGCGCATGGCCCAGGGATGCTGCGGGCCGAAGTGTTTTTCGCCCAGTCGCCGCACTTCCTGCCCCTCGCGGCGCGCATCGGCCAGCTGGTCGGCCAGGCGGTAGGTTTCGGCCAGATGGAGCCGGGCCTCAATCGCCACGGCCGTGCCTTCCTGGCCAAGTTGGCCGTACAAGGCCAGCGCTGCGGTCAGGCGCTGGGCGGCCTGCGTGCGCGCCTGCAGCTTGGCCAGCAATTCGCCGGTGATGCGCAGCAGCTCGGCACGCAGTGCGGGTTGGTCTTGCAGCGTGGCCTCGGCGCGCGCGCTGCCTTGCAACACCAGCTCGCGCGCGCCGATGTCGCGGCCGCGCAGCTTTTCGGGGCTGACACCATCAAAAAATCCAAGCAGCAGGCCCTGCACGGTTTGCGCGCGTGCCGCCTGGGCGCGGGCTTCGGCCGCCTGCCACAGCGCCACGCCCAGGCCGGTGCCCAGCGCCAGCAGCACGCTTGCAGCCGCCGCCACACCAAGCCGGTGCCGGCGCAGGAACCGGCCGGCCACGTAGGCCCGGCCTGGGCCACGGGCTTGCACGGGCTGGCCTTGCATGTGGCGCCGCAAGTCGTCAGCCAGGGCCTGGGCGCTGGCGTAGCGCGCCTGCGGGGCCAAGGCCATGGCGCAGGCCACGATGGCGTCCAGGTCGCCAGCCAATTGCCGGCGCTGTGCAGGGGGCAACGCGGCGGCCTCACTCGGGCGTGGCACGGTGGCCGCAGCCAGTTGCTCGGCCAGCGGCGCGGCTGCGTGGCGGTCCAGCCGGTAGGGGCGTTGCGCACACAGCAGTTCATACAGCACCACACCCAGCGAATACACGTCAGCCGCCACGCCCAGCGGCTGCCCGGCCAGCTGCTCGGGCGAGGCGCAGTCGGGTGTGAAGGCGCGGCCCGAAAGTGGGCCCGGCGCAGCGTCGGGCTCGCCCAGCAGGCGCGCAATGCCAAAGTCGAGCAGCTTGACCTGGCCCTGCGGCGTGACCAGGA
>CAZUKT010000024.1:0-19254 GCA_964620975.1 uncultured Rubrivivax sp.
CCAGGTTCACCACCGCGTTGGGGCGCAGCTCCAGCGCCGCACGGCGGGCGATGATCTTGCGCGCGTCCATGGGCATGGGCGGCAAGCTGGCCACGGGCACACGCAGTTCACCTGCAAAGGCCGCGCTGTAGGGTTCGGCAAAGGTCTGCTGGTGGTATTCAGGCTTTTCAGCCACCACCACGCAGTCCACCAGGATGCCCGGGATCTTGACCTGGCGCGGGTGCAGCGAATGCGCTTCGGCCAGCCGCTCGACCTGCGCAATGACGATGCCGCCGCTGTTGCGCACGGCCATGGCAATGGCCAGCGATTCCAGTGTGAGCGCCTCGCGCTCCATGGTGATGTTGCCGTCAGGGCAGGCCGTGGTGCCGCGAATCAGGGCCACATGAATCGGAAAGGCCTTGTAGAACAAGTAGTCCTCGCCGTCGATCTGCACCAGGCGAACCAGTTCGTCCTGCGTGCGCGCGTTGATGCGGCCGCCGCCGTGGCGCGGGTCCACGAAGGTGCCCAGGCCGACGCGGCTCAGGTGCCCGGGCTTGCCGCCGGCGATGTCGCGAAACAGGTGCGAGATCACGCCCTGCGGCAGGTTCCAGGCCTGGATGCGGTTGTTCACCGCCAGTTTCTGCAGCTTGGGCACCAGGCCCCAGTGGCCGCCGATGACACCTGCCACCAGCCCTTCATGGCCCAAGTGGTTCAGGCCACGGTCCTTGCCATCACCCTGCCCCGCCGCGTACACCAACCGCAGGCCCCGTGGGCTGCCTTGCGCCAAGAAGCGCTGCTCCAGCGCCACGGCCAGGTTCTCGGCAAAGCCGATGCCCACGAAGCCGCTGCTGGCCACGGTGTCGCCGTCTTGCACCAGTTGCACCGCTTCGGCGGCGCTCACCACCTTGCCTTTGCCGCCAGCGCGCAAACCGGCCATGCGTTCCAAACGTTTCATGGTGGCGTCGGGTGGGTTCGGGTAAAGGTGGTGGGCTTACAGCTTGGTGTCAAAGGTGTTGCATTGTTTGACGCTGCCGCTTTCCAGGCCACGTTTGAACCATGTCATGCGCTGCTGGCTGCTGCCGTGGGTAAAGCTTTCGGGCACCACGCGGCCCTGAGAAGCGCTTTGCAGGGCGTCGTCACCGATCTTGCTGGCGGCGTTCATGGCTTCTTCAATGTCGCTGCGGTCCAGCCAGCCCTTGCCCTGCTGCGAGTGGTGGGCCCACACGCCGGCCAGGCAGTCGGCCTGCAGTTCCACGCGCACCGAAAGCGCGTTCATCTGCGCTTGCGACACGCGCCCTCGCATGCCGTCTACCTTGGCGGTAATGCCCATCAGGTTTTGCACGTGGTGGCCCACCTCGTGGGCGATGACGTAGGCCTGCGCAAAGTCACCCGGCGCGCCCAGACGCCGGCTGAGCGTGTCGAAGAAATCCAGGTCGATGTAGACGTTGCTGTCGCCGGGGCAATAAAACGGGCCCATGGCGCTTTCGCCGGTGCCGCAGGCCGTGGGCGTGGCACCGCGAAACAAAACCAGGCGCGGCTCACGGTAGCTGGCGCCGCCGGCCTTCATCACGCCGCCCCACACCACCTCGGTGTCGCGCAGCACCACCGAGACAAACTGCGCCGCCTTGTCTTCGGCCGGCGGCCGTTTGGCAGGCCCGCTTGGGGCATGTTGCGCCTGGGGTGCCTCCATGCCACCGCCGCTGAGCAGGCCCAGCACCGTGAGCGGGTTGATGCCAAAGATCCAGCCGGCCACCAGCGCAATGGCAATCGTGCCCACGCCCACGCCCCGGCCGCCCAAGCGCATGCGGCCACCGCCAGCCCCGCCGCTTGCGCCATCACCGCGCCGGTCGTCAACGTTGCTGCTCTGGTCCTGACCTTCCCACTTCATGCTGCCACCCTTCGCTGGGGCCTGGAAAGGCCCGGCGGCGGATTCTGACGCTTTTGAGTGGGGGCAGGGCCAACCCTGGGTTCAGCCCGCGCTGCGACGAGCGCCCGGTGTCAATGGACGCTAGGGGCTTCGTTGTTGCGGTCGTAGGCCGCAAACAGGTCCAACGCCGCACGGCGCAAGGCCGCGTCGTTGCTGGTGTGCGCCAAGGCCAGGCATTCATAGGCGTAGGCGCAGTCCACGCACATGCGGGCCAGGTCCACGGCCCAGCCTTCATGCAGCATCAAGCGGCGGAAGCGCGCCATCGGAATGATGGGCAACGGCGTCACCGGGGCCAGCACGGCAGCGGGCGCGGTGTTGTCCTGCAAGTTCAGCATGCGCATCTCCTGGCCCGGCAAAGCGTGTGCGCCAGGCTGAAGAGCATGTTGCGCCGACTGCGCCCTTTGAATGCGCCAAACAGCGCCTGCTAAGCGGCGCTGTTTGGGCCAAATTCAGGTCTTGGGCAGCGTCACGCCCGTTTGGCCCTGGTACTTGCCGCCTCGGTCTTTGTAGCTGGTCTCGCAGACCTCGTCGCTTTCAAAGAACAGCACCTGTGCACAGCCCTCGCCCGCATAGATCTTGGCCGGCAGCGGCGTGGTGTTGCTGAATTCAAGCGTCACGTAGCCTTCCCATTCGGGCTCAAAGGGGGTCACGTGGACGATGATGCCGCAGCGGGCGTAAGTGCTTTTGCCCAGGCAAATCGTCAGCACGTTGCGTGGAATGCGAAAGTATTCCAGGGTGCGGGCCAGCGCAAAGCTGTTGGGCGGTATCACGCACACGTCCTTGTTGATGTCGACGAAGCTGTTTTCGTCAAAGTTCTTCGGGTCCACCACGGTGCTGTGGATGTTGGTGAAGACCTTGAACTCGGGCGCGCAGCGGATGTCGTAGCCGTAGCTGCTGGTGCCGTAGCTGACGATCTTGTCGCCGGCCGCGTTTTGCCGCACCTGGCCGGGCTCAAACGGCTCGATCATGCCGTGCTGCTGCGCCATGCGCCGTATCCACTTGTCGCTCTTGATGCTCATTTGCTGTTCGTTTTCAGGCCAGATGCGGCATGCAGATTCTAGGAGCCTGCGTTACATTGGTCGGGCTAGGAGACACACCATGGCCTCGCCCTTCCGTTCTGCCGCTGATCTGCTCAAGCATTACGCCGAATACCACCGCGACCAGCGCAACATCCTCACGCACTTTGTGGGCGTGCCGATGGTCGTGTTCGCCGTGGGCGTGCTGCTTTCGCGGCCCACACTCACCTTGGCTGGCCTGCCGCTCACCCCGGCCTGGCTGGTTTTTGCGCTGGTGGCGCTTTGGTACATGACACGCGGCCACCTTGGCATTGGCCTGGCCACCGTGGTGGGCATGGGCTTGCTCATGATGCTGGCGCACCGCGTCAATGGCGGCAGCATCGTGCAGTGGCTGAGTTGGGTCGTGGGCTTCTTTGCGGTGGGCTGGATGATTCAGTTCATTGGCCACTACTACGAAGGACGCAGGCCCGCCTTTGCCGACGACGCTGTGGGCCTGCTCGTGGGCCCCATGTTCGTGGTGCTGGAGATGCTGGCACCACTGGGCCTGTTCAAAGGCCTGCTGGCCACCGTTGAACGCCACGCCGGCCCTACCTTCGTGCGCGACCTGGCACATCCGGCCACACGCTGACAACACGACGTGGCAGCTGCCCGTTGCCCGTTGGGTGCAGCGGGCGACCATGAACCAGTGCGCTGCTGCGCACCACAGCCCTTAGGGCCCGTCCGGGAACAACTTGCACATTTGGCTCGCCCGCTACGGGCGGCCAAGTGCACAACTTGTCCCCGAACGGGCCCTTAGCGCCAAGGCAACTCGCCCTTCAAGAATTGCTCGGCCGGTGCCGGCAGCGTGTCGTTGAAGAACCTCTCCACAGGCAGGTCCACCACCACGCGGCCGGCTTCAAGGTAGGCCACGCGCGTGGCCAGGCGTTTGACCTGGCCGAGGTTGTGGGTGCTCATGACCACGGTGACGCCGTCGTTGGCGAATTCCTCGATCAGCGCTTCCACTTCGCGCTTGGCACTGGGGTCCAGGCTGGCGGTGGGCTCGTCCAGAAACAGCATGTCCGGCCGCAAAGCCCAGGCACGGGCCATGGCAAGACGTTGCTGTTGACCACCTGACAGGTCACGCGCGGGGCGGCTGGCGGTGGCTTCAAGGCCGACGCGGCACAAGGCCTGCTCACAGCGCACGGCGTGTTCGGCTCGCGGCACACGGTGCAGCCACAGCCCCAGTCGCACGTTGTTGCGCACCGACAGGCTCAGCAGAAACGGGCGTTGAAAGACCATGGCCGCCAACGGCGCGCGCCCGTCTGCGCCCACGTGCACGGTACGCTGTCCTGAGCAAGGCACCAGGCCATGCAGCACGCGCAGCAACGTGGTCTTGCCCGAGCCGTTGGCACCCACCAGCATCAGGCGCTCGCCCCGGTGCACCGAAAGCGCCACGTCGCGAAGCGCCTGAACAGCACCAAAGCGCACGCCGGCATGGTCCAGACTGAGCAGCGGTGCGGGTGTCATACCGGAGCCTTCATGCCAGCGCCTCATGGCCCGCCGGCCTGCGGCCCGCCACCAGCGTGATGAGCAGGTTGATCAGGCCCACCACGCCCAGCAGCACCACACCCAGCGCCAGTGCCAGCGGCAAGTCGCCCTTGCTGGTTTCAAGTGCGATGGCGGTGGTCATGACACGGGTCACGCCGTCAATGTTGCCGCCCACGATCATCACCGCGCCCACCTCGGCCACGGCCCGGCCAAAGGCGGTGAGCAAGATGGTGAGCACAGCCAGGCGTTCATGCAGCAGCATCAATGCCCCCGTGGCGAAGGTGCCCGCGCCCAAAGACCGCAGTTGGTCACCGCCTTCGCGCAGACCGTCAGCCACCAGGCGGCGTGTCAGCGCGGCGATCAAGGGCACCACAAGAATGCTCTGCGCAATGACCATGGCCGTGGGCGTAAAAAGTATGCCCAATGGCCCCAGGGGCCCGGCGCGTGACAGCAGCAGGTACACAAGCAGGCCAACCACGACCGAAGGCAAGGCCAGCAGCGTGTTGAGCAGCCAAACCAAGCCGCCGTGCCCCGGGAAACGGGCCACCGCCAACCAGGCGCCCAGGTAAAGGCCCACGATCGCCCCCAGGCCGCATGCCACACCGCTGACACGCAGGGACAGGCCCACGATGCGCCACACGGCGGGGTCAGAGCCTGCAATCAAGCTGGCGGCCAGGCCCAGGCTGTCGGCCACACTGTTCATGGTTCCTTCTGCCGGCAAGGGCCAGGCGCGCTAGGCAAAGCGGCGCATTCTGCAATGCCCCGGCACATGCTGCGATATGCACGCCATTGCATAGGCGGTTTGGCGCTGCAAAATGTCCCCCTTGCCCCAGCCAACCGCTCAGGAACGCGCCATGTCACAGCCAGGCCCATCACCGCTGAGTGCGGGCGACAAGAACCTCAGCGTGGCTCAAGCCCGTGCGGCCATTGCTGCTGCGCTGCGGCCCGTTGCGGGGCAGGAGACTGTGGCTGTGGCCCAGGCGCTGGGCCGCGTGCTGGCGGTGGATGTGGTGTCACCCATCGACGTGCCGGCGCATGACAACTCGGCCATGGACGGCTACGCCTTCGCCAGTGCCGACCTGCGCCTGCAGACCACGACCACGCTGCGCTCGGTGGGCACGCTGCATGCCGGCGCGCCCTACACCGGTACCGTGCGTGCCGGTGAGTGCCTTCGCATCATGACCGGTGCCGTCATGCCGCAGGGGCTGGACACCGTGGTGCCCTTGGAATTGTGTCGGGCCGACGGCCCTGCTGACGCCGCCTCCGTGCACATCGAGCCCGGCGTCATGCACGCGGGCGAGAACCGCCGCCGCCGTGGCGAAGACCTGAGCCTCGGCCGCCCGGCGGTGCGCGCCGGGCGTGTCATCAAACCGGCTGACATGGGCCTGATTGCCTCGCTGGGCATGGCCGAGGTGCAGGTGATGCGCCGGCTGCGCGTGGCACTCTTTTCCACCGGCAATGAGCTGCGCTGCCTGGGCCAGCCGCTGGACCCGGGCTGCGTGTACGACAGCAACCGCTACAGCCTGCTGGGCGCGGTGCAGCGCCTGGGCATGGAGGTGGTGGACCTGGGCCTGGTGCCCGACGACCGGGCCGCGCTGCAGGCCACGCTGCAACGCGCCGTGGCCGAGGCCGATGTGGTGCTGACCAGCGGTGGCGTCAGCATGGGAGACGCCGACTACACCCGCGAGGTGCTGGCACGCATGGGCGAAGTTGCGTTCTGGAAGGTGGCCATGCGTCCAGGGCGGCCCTTTGCTTTTGGCCCCTTGCAGCAAAGCGGTGCCGGTGCGACAGCGCCCGTGTGGTTGTTTGCCCTGCCCGGCAATCCAGTGGCGGCGCTGGTGACCTTTTACGCCTTTGCCCGCGACGCACTGCTGCAACTGGCCGGCGCTGAACCCAGCCCCTTGCCAGTGCTTCAAGCCCGTTGCACCAGTGCCATTCGCAAGCGGCCGGGGCGCACGGAGTTTCAGCGCGCTGTGCTGGAGCCTGCCACCCATGATGGCTGGCAGGTGCGGCTCACTGGGTCACAGGGGGCGGGCATCCTGCGCAGCATGAGCGAGGCCAACGCGCTGGTGGTGCTGCGGCACGAGCAGGGCTCGGTGGCCGAAGGTGAACTTGTGGATGTCTGGCTGTTTGACGGCTTGACCTGACGACCAGGCCTGCAGGCCACTGGCGGCCGCACCCCGCGCGCGAAAGACCGCAGACCGCCAGCTCAGAGTGTGAGAGTTAATCCGGCGTGCCCGAGCGGGACGCCAGATTGGGCCCGTGCAAGGCGCAAAGCACAGCCGTAGCTCGGGCTACGGCGAGCATTTGCAACGCCGCGCGGGTGCGATATGGCGGCACGAGCGGGCATGTTGGATTGACTCTCACACTCTCAGCCCGCCACCACGCGCACCGCTGCGCGCTGTGGTTCAGGCTCGGAATCAAAGCGCTCGGCACCCGTGTAGCAAAGGAAATGCCGGTTGGCGGCACGGCCGAACAAGGCCATGCCCAGGCGCTGGGCCAGTTCATGCCCCATGGCCGTGACACCGTTGCGTGACACGATGATGGGCACACCCAGGCTGGCAGCCTTCATGACCATCTCGCTGGTCAAGCGGCCCGTGGTGTAGAAGGCCTTGTCGCCACCGGACACGCCGTGCATGGCCATCCAGCCGGCAATGGTGTCGATGGCGTTGTGGCGGCCCACGTCTTCCACAAACATCAGCATTTCGCCGTGTTGATCGGTCAGGCTGAAGAGTGCGCAGCCGTGAACCGATCCCGCCTTGCGGTGGATGCTGTCTTGCTGGCGCATGGTTTCAAGCATGCGGTGCAGCGTGGTCTGGCGGATGCGCGCGCTGTGCAAATCAGGCAGGTGGATGGTGTCCAGTTGCTGCATCACGTCACCAAACACCGTGCCCTGGCCGCAGCCCGTGGTGACGACACGGTGTGCCGTCTTGGCGGCCATGTCTTGCACACCCTGGTGGGTGCGCACGGCTGCAGCGCCCACGTCCCAGTCAACGGTGATGGACTCGACTTCTTGCACGCGGCTCACGAGCCGTTGGTTGTGCAGGTAGCCAAGCACCAACAACTCGGGGCAGGCGCCCAGCGTCATGAGGGTGACGAGTTCGCGCTTGTCCACAAACACCGTCAAGGGGCGCTCGGCCGGAATGTGGATAAGGCGCCGGTCGCCGTATTCGTCGAGGATTTGTATTTCGCGCAGCAACTCGCAGCGTGCCTGCGTCAGGCGCGGCGCACCGGCCACCGGCGTCCAGTCGCCCCTGGTCAGCGGGTAGGCCGGTGACGGCGACTCGGCGTGCACGGCCATGGCGCGGGCAAACGCCCTACTTCTTGGGCGCTGCGGCCACCGCCGGGGCGGCGGGTGCTGCAGGCGCAGCAGGCGCAGCTGCGGCCGCGCCACCCGCAGGGGCCGATGCCGGCACTGGCGGTGTGTACACAAACGGGCCCGGGTCAGCGCAAGGCGGTGTGGCCACAGCGGGCTTCACGTCCTTGCCACCTTTCTTGGCCTGAGCGTAGTAGCCAGCGGCTGTGGCTTCCATGGATTTGCACAGCTTGAAGCCGTCCACCTTGCCGGCCCAGGCCGTCTTGGCGGCGGCTTCGGCGGCCTTGGCCTTGGCTTCGTCACTGGGTGCGGCCAACTTGGCCCACACGGGCTGTGCCAAGCTGCTGGCACACACCAGTGCGGCCGCGAGCCATTGCGTTTTTTTGTTCATGGGTTGCATCTCCGATTGGGTTGTCGTGCGCATCAGGCCTTGGAAGACACAGTGCCCATGGGCGGCGGCGCCGCCTGCGAGCGCACCGCCGGGATCTTGCCGGCCTTGACATCGTCGTACCAGAGTTCGTGGTGCTCCTTGGCCCAAGACTCGTCCACATAGCCCGTCTTCATGGCGTCCATGGCACCAGGCACGCCCAGGGTGGCCATGTAGATGTGCCCCATGAACATCGCCATCATCAGCACGGAAGCTACTGCGTGCACAAGGTGGCTGATCTGCATCTCGCCACGCGTCAGCCCGTACACCGGCACCAGGCCGTCAAGGACCAACCCCGAGACCACCACCACCAAACCAAGCACGATGCCGCCAATCCAGTAAATGATCTTTTCGCCCGCGTTGAAGCGGTGCGACGGCACATGGTGGCCACCCAACAGGCCACCGCCCTTGAGCAACCAGCCCAGGTCTCCGGCACGGGGCATGTTGTCGGCCAGGTACTTGATGGAAAACAGCACCAGTGCCACGGCGAACAATGGGCCGGCAAGGTTGTGCGCCGTCTTGAGCGCATAGCTGAGCCAACCGAACAAGGTGCCGCCCAGCACCGGCAGCATGAAGAACTTGCCAAAGGCCATCACGATGCCGGAAATGCCCAGCACCGAAAAGCTGATGGCCGTGGCCCAGTGCAGCACACGTTCATAGGGCGTGAAGCGCTCTATCTTGCGCCCCGTGTCCTGCACCGGGCCGCCAAACGGCCCCTTGCGCCAGTAGACCAGCGACATGGTGGCAAGCACGATGAGCAGCAACGCGCCGCCGTAGGGAATGATCCAGTTGTTGCGCACCTGGCGCCAGGCCTCACCCGCCGTGGTGAAAGCCGACCCCGGGTACTGTGTAAACGGCTGGATCAACACGCCCTTTTCGGCGCCGGGCAGATTGCTCGTGCCCGGCTGTGTGCCGCTTTCTCGCACGGCGCGCCACAGCGGTGCGTTGTTGCCCGGCTGGCTCTTGCTGCGCTGCGCATTGGTTTCGTTGGCGCCCGGCTCTGCGGGCGCCACAAAACCTGCCGGCGGGCCGGCAGCGGGCGCCGAGGCAGCGTCAGGCACCTGCTGTGCCTGCGCCGAACACGCCAACCCCAGCGCCAGGGCGATGCCCAGCGCGTATTGCTTCATCGAGCCCGACATGGGTGCTCCTTGATCTCTTGAACGCTGGTTCAGTGACCCGCCGTGCGCGGGTACTCGTTCTGCCCGGCCTGTGTGCGAGAGCGCATGTTGGCGTCCCAACTGGTGGCGTCTCCCACCTTCCAGCCTGGCGCGGTGTAGGCCGCGCTGCTGGTGCCCAGGTAGGCCGCCTTGCCCGAAGTAGCGGCCTTGACCTGCGGCTTGTCGCCACAGGCTGCCAGCCCCATCCCCAGCACCGTCATCAGCGCCAGACCCGCCAGGTTCAGCAGCGGCCTCATGACTTGCCCGCCTTGGGTGCAGCCGTGCCACCCGAGATGGGCTTGCCGTAGGCCGTGCCCCAACCCCAGACCTCACTGCCTTTGTTGCGTGTCATGACGCGGGTGCGGAAGATGTCCGCCACCACGTCGCCATCGCCGCCCAGCAGGGCCTTGGTGGAACACATCTCGGCGCAGGCCGGAAGCTTGCCTTCGGCAAGGCGGTTGCGGCCGTACTTGTCGTTTTCGGCCGCGCTGCCTGCCGCTTCGGGGCCGCCGGCGCAGAAGGTGCACTTGTCCATCTTGCCGCGCATGCCAAAGGTCCCCGTGCTGGGGAACTGCGGCGCGCCAAACGGGCAGGCATAGCTGCAATAGCCGCAGCCGATGCAGGTGTCCTTGTCGTGCAGCACCACACCTTCGGCCGTGCGGTAGAAACAATCCACCGGGCAGACCGCCATGCAGGGTGCATCGGAGCAATGCATGCACGCCACCGAGATGCTGCGTTCACCGGGAATGCCGTCATTGAGGGTGACGACACGCCGGCGGTTCACGCCCCACGGAATGTGGTGCTCGGCCTTGCAGGCCGTGACGCAGCCGTTGCATTCAATGCAACGCTCGGCGTCACAGATGAACTTCATTCTGGCCATCGTGCGCTCCTCATGCTGCCTTCTCGATCTGGCAGACCGACGTCTTGGTTTCCTGCATGTTGGTCACCAGGTCGTAACCATAGGTGCCCGCAGTGTTGACAGCCTCGCCGATGATGATGGGCTTGGCACCCTCGGGGTAATACGCCGAGATGTCCTCACCCTGCCAGCGGCCCGCAAAGTGGAAGGGCAGGAAGACGGTTTCACGGTCGACCCGTTCGGTCACCTGCGCCTTGACCTTGAGCTTGACGCCCGTCGGGGTCTTCACCCAGACGTCGTCACCGTGGCGGATGCCCCGGTCATTGGCGGCGGCCGGGTTGATCTCGACGAACATGTCCTGCTGCAATTCGGCCAGGTAGGGGTTGGAGCGCGTTTCGTCGCCCCCGCCCTCGTATTCCACCAAGCGACCGCTGGTCATGATCAGCGGAAACTGCTTGCCGATGTCGCGGTTCTTTTGCTGCAGCGACTTGTACAGCACCGGCAAACGCCAGCCTGTGCGGCGGTCGTCGTGCGTGGGGTACTTGTCCACCAGTTCAGGCCGGGTTGAATAGATCGGCTCGCGGTGCTGCGGAATCGGATCCGGGAAGTTCCAGACCACCGCACGCGCCTTGGCATTGCCGAACGGGTGGCAACCGTGCGCCATGGTCACGCGCTGAATGCCGCCAGAGAGGTCGGTCTTCCAGTTCTTGCCCTCGGCGGCTTTGGCCTCGGCCTCGGTCAGGTCAGCCCACCAGCCCAGTTTCTTCAGCAGGATGTGGTCGAACTCGGGGTAGCCCGTGGTGATTTCGGCGCCCTTGCTGTGCGAGCCGTCGGCCGCCAGCAGAGACTGCCCGTCACGTTCCACACCAAAGTTGGCGCGGAAGTTGCCCCCGCCTTCCATCACGTGTTTGGAGGTGTCGTACAGGTTGGGCGAACCCGGGTGCTTGAGCTCTGGCGTGCCAAAACACGGCCAGGGCAGGCCGAAGTAGTCGCCGTCGAGCTTGTAGCCCGTTTCCTTGTCGATGCCACCCTTGGCACGCAGCGTGTTCACGTCAAACACATGCATGTTGCGCATGTGGGCCTTGAGCCGTTCGGGGCTCTGGCCGGTCATGCCGATGGTCCACAGCGCGCGGTTCCATTCGCGTGTGATGTCTTCGGGGATGGGTTCGTCCATGCCCTTGACCTTCTGCATCTTGTAGTTCTTGGTCAGTTCCTTGGCGAAACCCAGCTTTTCGGCCAACTGGAACATGATCATGTGGTCGGAGCGCGACTCGAAAAGTGGCTCTATGACCTTTTCGCGCCACTGGATCGACCGGTTGCTGGCCGTCACCGAGCCCGAGGTTTCGAACTGCGTGCAGGCCGGCAGCAGGTACACCGCGCGGTTGGGATTTTGGTCTTCGGCCTTGCCCGGCATGGCGGCCATGGCCGCCGTGGCCGACGGGAACGGGTCCACCACCACCAGCAAGTCCAGCTTGTCCATGGCCCGCTTCATGTCGGGGCCGCGGGTCTGCGAGTTGGGCGCGTGGCCCCAGTAGAACAGGCCACGCAGGTTGCTCGGCTGGTCGATGACTTCGTTCTTTTCAAGCACGCCGTCAAACCAGCGCGACACCGTCATGCCGGGCTTGCCCATCATGCCGGGCGCGTAGCGGCCCTTGATCCATTCAAAGTCCACGCCCCAGACTGTGGCGTAGTGCTTGAACGAGCCTTCGGCCAGGCCGTAATAACCCGGCAACGAATCCGGATTCGGGCCCACGTCGGTGCAACCCTGCACGTTGTCATGGCCGCGGAAGATGTTGGCGCCGCCACCCGACTTGCCGATGTTGCCCAGGGCCAACTGCAGCAGGCAAGACGCCCGCACCATGGCGTTGCCGATGGTGTGCTGCGTCTGTCCCTGGCACCAGACGATGGTGCTGGGCCGGTTTTCGGCCATGATGCGGGCCACCTTCAGGCATGTGGCTTCGTCGACACCGCACACCTCAAACACCTTGTCGGGTGTCCATTTGGCCAGGATGTCATCACGCACCTTGTCCATCGCCCAGACACGGTCTTCGAGGAACTTCTTGTCCTCCCAGCCGTTCTTGAAGACGTGGTACATCACACCAAACAAGAACGCGATGTCCGACCCTGAACGGATGCGCACGTATTCGTCAGCCTTGGCCGCCGTGCGGGTGAACCGGGGGTCCACCACGATCATCTTTGAACCCTTTTCCTTGGCATGCAACATGTGCAGCATGGAAACCGGGTGCGCCTCTGCGGCGTTGGAACCTATGTACAACGCAGCCTTTGAGTTCTGCATGTCGTTGTACGAATTTGTCATCGCACCGTAACCCCACGTATTCGCCACACCGGCGACTGTAGTGGAGTGGCATATTCGTGCCTGATGGTCGCAGTTGTTACTCCCCCAGAGGGTCACCCACTTTCTGAGCAGGAAACACTGCTCGTTATTGTGTTTGGATGAACCCACGACGAAGACTGAATCCGGGCCGCTGTCCTTGCAGAGTTCCAGCATCTTTCTGCTGATCTCGTCCAGCTCCACCTCCCAGCTGATGCGCTGGTACTTGCCGTTGACGAGCTTCATCGGGTACTTCAGGCGGAACTCGCCGTGCCCGTGTTCACGCACCGAAGCACCCTTGGCGCAGTGCGCGCCCAGGTTCAGCGGCGAATCAAACACCGGCTCTTGCCGCACCCAGACACCGTTTTCGACGTAGGCGTCGATCGCGCAGCCCACCGAGCAGTGCCCGCACACGGTGCGTTTGACTTCAACCTTGGCGCCACCGGCTGCGGGCGCAGCGGCGTCGGCCGCCTGCGCCTTGCGCACGAGCGTCAGTTGGCTGGCCGCAAGGCCCGCCCCAACGCCCATGCCAGACCGGCGCAAGAATGCCCGCCTGTCCATGGTGGGTATGGCGCGCGATACCCCGCGCGCCAAGCTGCCAACGAGCGCGCTGGGCGATCCGCCCCCGCCTCCCGGTGACCTTTTGGTCAATAGCATGTTGCCTCCTACTTCAAGCGGCTGAGCTCAGACGCGGGCTGTCCGGTAGTACTGCTGCACGTGTTCCGTGAGGCGGTACCCGGGAGTGGGGTCGGACACCGCCTGAGCGACGGCGTCCTGGATGGCGGGGCTGGGCTTGCGGCCCGGCAGCAATGCCGCTGCGGCCGCCAACGCGCCCACAGTGCCTGCGCCGGCCAGCATGGTGCGGCGGGCCAGGGGTGGCTGATCCTTGAGTTTCATGGCTACTTCCTCTGCTTCGGGCAAACGCCCCGAACACAGGGCGCGACCCACTCCAAAACAGTCAGGCCCGGCACCTGCGGCGCTCGGCCCATCGTCACCAGAACGGCGCATGCCGCACAACATCGGCGCATGTCTCTGCACCTTGCCAGCCCCGGGTTGTAGTGAACGGCCCCAGCTTGGGGCTTGATCCATCGCAATCACACGGGTGACCGTATGAAAAGACTAACATAACACCTTCAAGAACTTGACCCGGCTTTCCCCTGTGATCGTTGGCACCGCAGGTCATATTGACCATGGCAAGACCTCTCTCGTCAAGGCCTTGACCGGCGTCGACGCAGACCGCCTGAAGGAAGAAAAGGCGCGCGGCATCACCATTGACCTGGGGTTCGCATACAAACCCACAGCCGATGGCAGCGTGTTGGGTTTTGTAGATGTGCCGGGCCACGAACGCCTGGTGCGCAACATGCTTGCTGGTGCCACCGGCATTGACCATGTGCTGCTCGTGGTGGCCGCCGACGATGGCCCCATGCCGCAAACCCGCGAGCACTTGGCCATCCTTGACCTTCTGGGCCTTTCTCAAGGCGCCGTGGTGCTGACCAAATGCGACCTGGTGCCGCCAGAGCGGCTGGCGCAGGCACGCGCCGAAGTGGCGGCGCTGCTGCAGCACACGGCCTTGGCCGGCGCCGCGTTGTTTGAGGTGTCCAACCTCACCGGGCAAGGGCTGCCGGCGCTTGAACAGCACTTGCTGCAGGCGCAGCGCCAGCAGGCGCGGGCGCGTGATGGCGGCTGCTTTCGGCTGGCGGTGGACCGCTGCTTCAGCCTGGCCGGCATCGGCACTGTCGTTACAGGCACGGCCGTGTCGGGCCAGGTGGCCGTGGGTGACCGGCTGCTGGTGTCACCCCGAAAACTGCCGGTGCGTGTGCGTGGTCTGCACGCCCAGAACCGCGAATCGGCGCAGGGCCTTGCCGGCCAACGCCTGGCCCTGAATCTGGCAGCCACGGGGCTTGAAAAGAGCGACATCAACCGCGGCGATTGGATCGTTGCCGAGTCGGCCGCCGTCAGCACACGACGCATTGACGCGCGCATGCGCTTGCTGGCCAGCGAAGCGCGCGACCTCGCGCACTGGACCCCCGTGCACCTGCACCTGGGCGCGTGTGACGTGGGCGCGCGGGTGGTGCTGCTTGAAGGCCCGGTGCTCGCCCCCGGCGGCAGCATGCGCGTGCAGCTGGAACTGGACCGCGACATCGCCGCCTGGCACGGTGACCGGTTCATTCTGCGCGACCAGTCCGCCACGCGCACGCTGGGTGGCGGTGTGGTGCTCGACCCTTTTGCCAGTGCCACCCTGCGTCGCAAGCCCGTGCGCCTGGCCGCGCTGACGGCCATGGAACTGCAGGCCCCCGACCAGGCCCTGCAGGAATTGCTGGCGCTGCAACCGGCAGCCGGCGTGGCGCTGGAATCCTTTTGCGTGGCCCGCAACCTGCAACCCGCTGAGCGCGAGGCGCTGCTGCAGACGGTGCCCCACCGCGCCATGCCCGACGGCAACGGGCAGCGTCTGTTTGCACCGGGCCAGCTGGAAGCCGTGGCGAACGGGCTCACTGAGGTGCTGGCCGCTTACCACCGCAGCCACCCCGACAGCCCCGGCATTGCGCCCGAGCAGTTGCAGCGGCAGGCGCCGGCCAAGCCCCGGGTGCTGGTCTTCAACCATGTGCTGCGCGACTTGCTGACCAGCGGCCGCTTGCAGCGCACAGGCCCATTCCTGCGGCTGTCGGGCCACGAAGTGGCGCTGTTGCCCAACGAGAAAAAGCTCTGGGAACGCCTGAAGCCCTGGTTGGACGAAGGCGGCATTCACCCGCCACGGCTCACCGACATGTTGGCGCGCGACCGCAGCCTGCCGCGCGACACCGTGGTGCGGCTGCTGACCAAGCTGGCGCGGTATGGCAAGGTGTATGCCATTGGCGACGAATACTTCGTTCAGGCCCACCACGTCAGCGCGCTCGCGCAGGCGGCGCAAAAACTGGCGCGTGAAGACGAAAACAAACGCCTCAACGTCAAGGTTCTGAGAGAAGCCCTGGGGCTGAGCCGCCATATCTCGTTGCCGCTGGTAGAGTTCTTTGATCAGGTCGGCTTTACCAAGCGCGACCCCGAAGGCCGCAAGATCCGTCGTGATGCGACCGAGATGTTCGGCGGTTCAAACCCTGCATAGTGTTCAAGGTGGTTCGCGCGGCATGTTCAACGGAAGAGGCACGTTCCCCGGTGGGGCGTCCGGTCTGCAAAATCGGGTGGGGCCGCTCAGCGGTCCCAGGTGGGTTCGACTCCCACGCTCTTCCGCCATTTGCTCGTGACAAGCACGGTGCCCACATCCGCTGGTGCGGCGGTGCATCGCCCGCCAGCGCTGGACCGCCTGCTGGCGCGCCCGGCAATGGTGGCACTGGCAGACCAACATGGCCGCGCTGCGGTGCTGGCGGCGGCCCGCGACCATCTGGCGCAGTGGCGCCAGACTGGCGCCACGGTTGCCTTCGACCCGGCCCAGTTCGAGGCGCAGTGCACGGCGCTGCTGGCGCGCCGCGCCCTGCCCCATCTGCGCCCGGTGTTCAACCTGACTGGCACCGTGCTGCACACCAACCTGGGCCGCGCCCTGGCCCCGCCCGAGGCCGTGCAGGCGGTGGTGGACGCCATGAGCCGGCCCACCAACCTTGAGTACGACCTGGACGATGGCCAGCGCGGCGACCGCGACGACCACATCGAAGCCCTGCTGCGTGAACTGACAGGCGCCGAAGCAGCCACTGCCGTCAACAACAACGCTGCGGCCGTGCTGCTGGTGCTTGCCAGCCTGGCGCCGCGCAAAGAAGTGCTGGTGTCGCGTGGCGAACTCATTGAAATCGGCGGCGCCTTCCGCATCCCCGACATCATGCGTCGTGCCAACGCGCGGCTGGTCGAGGTGGGCACCACCAACCGCACCCATTTGCGCGACTTTGCCGACGCCATGTCACCGCGCACCGGCCTGGTGATGAAGGTGCACACCAGCAACTTCACCGTGGTGGGGTTTACGGCTGCGGTGCCCGAACCCGAACTGGCAGCGCTGTGCCGCGAGCGCGGTGTGCCCTTTGCGGTAGACCTGGGCAGTGGCACGCTGGTGGACCTGGCCCGCTACGGACTGCCCGCCGAGCCCACACCCGCGCAGACCGTGGCACATGGGGCGCAGATCGTCACCTTCAGCGGCGACAAGCTGCTCGGGGGGCCGCAGGCCGGCTTGATCGTGGGCGACAAGGACCTCATCGCACGCATCAAACGCAACCCGCTCAAACGCGCTCTGCGGCTCGACAAGATGACTCTGGCCGCGTTGGAGGCGGTGCTCAAGCTCTACCGTGACCCCGACCGCCTGGCACAGCGCCTGCCCACGCTGCGGCTGCTCAGCCGCACGGCGGCCGACATCCAAACCATGGCCGAACACCTGGCACCGCAGGTGGCACAGGCGCTGGGCACGCGGGCCCGTGTGCAGGTGCTGCCGTGCCGCAGCCAGATCGGCAGCGGGTCCTTGCCGGTGGACAGGCTGGACAGCGCCTGCCTGGCGCTGGGCGCTGCAACGGGGCGCCAGCGTGCGGGCCGCTTGCCCGAGCAGCTGGCTGCGGCTTTCAGGGCCCTGCCGGTGCCGGTGATCGGCCGCATTGAAGACGGGCAGTTGCGCCTGGACTTGCGCTGCCTGGAAGACGCCCAGCTGCAGGCTTTTGTCGAACAGCTCCCGCTGCTCAGCCTGCCGCCAGCGGGTTGACTTGCTGCCCGGGGCCGGCCGCTTGCACACCGTCCAACAGCACTGACGCATCGGCCAACAGGGCCGGGTCAACGGCGCCGGGCGGCTGCCCGGGCTCTGCGTTGTGCACCGCCACATCCGCTGGTTCGACGGCGTCCATTGCGTTTGCGTCGTCAGCAGCACCTGCCGCCGATGCAACGTCTGCAACGTCCGCAGCGGCTTCTGCTTCATACCCTCCACCCGGTGGCGTGGGCGCCGTTACCGGCTTGCCCGTGGCGGCCAGGTCCTGGTCTTCAAGTTCGTCGTCCAGCAAACCCAGCATGCGCGCTTGCACCAGTTGCCTGAACATGGCCTTGGGGATGGGGTCGGGCGTGTTGTAGTCGTCGATGTAGGTGTCCAACCGGTCCATCACGTTGTAGTGCGGGTCGGTGAAGAGCTTCTTCATGGCCGAGTTCTTGACCAGCGGGTCCACGTCGCGGGCCACAAAACGTGAGTAATCCGACTCGGGCGTCAGCGCTTCCACGTCTTGCAGCGTCGGCCCGAGTGGGCGCGCATCAGCGGGCGCGGGTGTGTCGGCCAAGGCGGGCGCAGCAGCCACCTGGCGGCTGTGGTTTGTGCCATCGCCTTCGGCCCACAACGCCTTGGCAGCCGGTGGTGCAACATCCGCCGCTGCGGGGGCAATCGGCGCCGCCGGCACGGGCGGCACAGCCGCCGCCGGCAACGCCACTGCGGGCGGCACCCCTTGGCGCACCTGCACCTTGCGCTGTGACCAGCGCGACAGAAAACCCCGGTCCTTGTGCTCGTCGTCGTTCATGTTCATTCGCTGCGCGCCTGGCGCTCACGCTCTTGCGGGCTCAGGAAAGACTGTGCGCGCTGGCGGCGCTGCCCTTCGGGACGGAAGTGTTCGTTGGTGAAGCGGCGCAGCCATTCACAAAGTGGATCCGGCAAGGGCAAGCTCTCCACATGCTCCTCTGCGGCCATCCAGCGGTCGCATTCAATGTAGGACATGCTTACCACTTGCGGACGGGCCATGAGCGGGTCGTCTTCGTCCAGCCGCCACATCACAAACCAGGCGGGGCGGCCCGAGGTGAGATTGAGAAAGTAGCCTTTGCATTCATCCGCGAAGAGCTCGATCTGCATGCCAGGAAAGAGCCAGCGCGAATTCTTTCCGTCGTCAAACAACATGCGCGGCACGGCGCCGAAACCGCCTTCGTCGGGGATCACGTCCAGCACCCGAAACGCTGCGTCTTCCCAGCGGTTGGGCTGCAGCACACGCTCCATCACCACCGCGAGCATGGCGCTGGGGCGTGGCCCTGCGGGCGTGGCGGGCGCAGGCTCGGCGCCGGGATCTTGGGGTGCGGGTTCCATGCGGCAGTCTATCCCGGCGCACCCGGTGGCTGCGCGGTGGCTGCACCGCAGCAGCAGGGGCGCACCAGGGTCGTACCAGGGTCAAGCGGCAAGCCCATAATGCGCCGCGCTGCCGGCCGCACTGCATGCACGCGTGCCGCACGCGCAGCACCAACCAGCAGCAACCAGCGCACGCGCCCGAATGCAACCCGCCTGAATGGCAAGCCCGGGCGAGACGCCACCAGCGCCTTGCGCCCCCCGACCCAGCCCAGAAGAGCCCGCGCCACAGATGAAGACCCTGATCTGCAATTGCAACCAGACCCTGCCCCTGGACGCGGCGGCGCTGAAACGTGCACTGGCGCTGACGCCCGGCGCCAGCGTTGACGGCCTGGATGTGACCCACAGCCTGCTGTGTCGGCGCGAAGCCGCCTACTTTCAGCGTGCGGCCAAGGACACCACGGCCAGTGGCGACGAACTGCTGGTGGCCTGCACGCAGGAAAGCCGCCTGTTCCTGGAACTGAACCAGGAAACCGAAGGTGCGGCCGGCGTGCAAGAGCGCCCTATCCACTTTGTCAATATCCGCGAAACGGCCGGCTGGGCACACGAAGGCACCTTGGCCACGCCCAAGATCGCCGCGCTGCTTGCCGCAGCCCAGTTGCCGCTGCCCGACCCGGTGGGCACCGTCAGCTACCGCAGTGCAGGGCGTTGTCTGGTGGTGGGCGCGG